>JAYELT010000019.1:0-18645 GCA_034717715.1 Chloroflexota bacterium
TCTAGATAAAATTTCACGTCTTGTGCTGTAATCAATCCTTTTGTCTGATCATTTGACGTAATTTCTATCTGCCACCCAGGCTGACAGGCGGATAACACAAAGGAAAAGAAAACAATATTAATAATGATAAGAGATTTAATATTTTTTATCATTTAATTTGATCCAATTTCGATAATATTTGTAGGCAAAGTACTCCGGTCGCGATCCGGAAGAATAAGGGTTGCTTCATCTCTTACAATGGCAATCACTGTGTTGATGATCTCTTCTCCTGCCAATTCGATCTTCTCGCCGTCAGCATCTGTGATAATGATGCTTTCAAGTGAACTGTTAGCCAGGAGAGGTAAAAGGCGAGTACCTTCTGCCCAATTAGCGACAAGTGCATGACTGGTTTCACCCTCCTCATTTTGAAGCATTACATAAGAACCTTCAATGGTCAGGCGGACAGTCTCTCCAATTCAGCAAACGGCCGATGGATGTGGCATTGCCATCAATCATTAGAGGTTTTTCTTTCCCCACAGCTGTAATTTGGTTGCTTCCTTTGAGCCAGGTGGAAGAATGGACGAATTCGGTGATAAGGTGAACACCATCAACATATGGTACAAGCATAGCGGTCTCATCGAGATATTCATATGCAATAGTTGCCAGGTCGCCATCATTGGTTGTGAAGGTTACAGACCCAAAATTGAAAACGCCGAATTTTTCCAGGAATTGAAATAATGTAATATGCGTCCCATAATTTTCCTGATCAGGCAAGGTCTCATTGACACGTACAAAGGATGGATCTGGGATATCTCCTGTTAATTCGACAATTTCAAAGAAGTGAACATCTGCAAATTCAACAGCTCTGTGATCATCATGGCAGGTCTTGCAAGTGTGAAAGTCAGAACTATTGTGGTAATCAGCACATTCGTTCATCGTTTTCCCCTAATCCCAAAGCATTTTCAGGTCATATTCGGCTAATAACGCTACAGGCATTGGCTTTGTAGCCAGGATGATCGCAATGATCGTGCCAATAAGAACGATACCGAGGACAATCAACAAAATTATCCGTTGTTTATGTTTATTATTTTTCAAAACAAGCCTCCATAATTGACAATAAGCAGCATTGCAAAGAAAAGAGAAAGTATGAAAGATACGGTGATGTCCAGGGTTGTTGGGTTGGTTTGTGTCCTGAATGTCCGTTTGGGATATTTGCCGAAGCCGCGCCCTTCCAGACTAAACACAAGTTTATCCGCTCGCCGGAGTGCACTGATTAGAAGGGGGGTCATGAATTGTCTTACGATAAGAAAGAGTTTACTGATATTGCTCCTATCGTAATGAATCCCACGCACCAGCTGTGCCCTGTAAATTGTGCGACCTTCCTCTTCCATCAGTGGTGTTAAACGAAGTGCAGTTACCAACATAAAGCCATAGTGGTAGGGCAAGCCCACTTTCATTAAGGCATAGGCAAGGTGATTCGGATCTGTTGTCAGGATTAGCAGATAGCTTAAAAATACGATGACTAAAAATCGTCCGGAGACACGTAATCCAGTGTTTAAGCCGCCTGAGGTCAGTGTCAAAAAGTTAATATTGGTGTCAAATAGCATTTGGCCGCTTTTGTCAAAAACAAGATACAGAATAAGTAAGAGCAATCCTGTTGAGATGGTCAAACGAAATCCGCGGACATTCCATATTCCCCGATTGATCAAGTGCAATATCAATAATAGGATGCAAGCCAAAGAAATTAATAGGACGCCGTTATTGATGATAAACACGAGCAAAGATCCGATGATTAACCAGGCGAATTTTGTGATCGGATAAAGCCGATGGATCATGGTGAATCCAGGTTGATAGGCAAGTTTATGCATACGTTCGTTCCTGCTCAAATGAAGGTAAAAAGGCAGTGTAGCCATAGGATTCAACAGCTTTGAAGGCTTCCGATGTCGATTGATCGATGATGATTTGGCCAAGTTCCATGAATAGAACTCGGTTACAATAATCTTGGGTTAAGTCTGAATGATGGTTGACCAAAACTACGGTATTGCCTTGTCGGGTGTAAGTGCTTAAGATATTCATCCAGGCATGAGCATTATCCATATCCTGACCAATAAGTAATTCATCAATCAATAAGAGTTGGGGGCCATGGAGCATTGCTGCAATTAGATTTAATCGGCGTTTTTCCCCATAACTCAAGCGGTGAGGATGGGCATCCTTACGTGAAATTAATCCCATTTGAGCCAACATTTCCTTCGCTTGAGATTTTCTATCAACGTTCAAGATATGCAGGTTTTCCGAGGTGAATGTTGCTTCGTCCCATATGGATTGTGTGAATAATTGATGGTCTGGATTCTGGAATATATATCCCACATGTTGAACCAGTGCTGAAGTTCTCTCTTTAGGGATCTCTTGGTTAAATATTGTGATTGACCCAGATCGAATTTTATGGAAACCCATCATTGTTTCAAGTAGTGTGGATTTACCACTGCCATTGGGCCCCATCAATGCTATGAATTCACCTGGTTCGATTTTGAGGTTGATATCTCGTAGAATCCTCTGCCCTCCCAGGTCAATATCCAAATGATTTATCTTAATTTGGGGCATATTTTGTTGAAGATAAGAGTTATGTATTGTTGGAAACGTGTTTACTGCTTCCGAACAGCCTGGTTCATATACATTGATGCTTGCGAGAGGTTTTAGTTCACCACCTTCCAGCGCATAGATTTCAGGATTTAACGGTTTCAGCTGGGATAATTTATGCTCAATTATGATGATCGTCAATTCCTGCCACTGGTGGAGATTGTAAAGCGTTTCAAAGATGTTTTTGGTTGCAATCGGGTCTAGATTGGAAGTGGGTTCATCCAGGATAAGAACATCTGGAGTGAGGGCGAGCATAGAAGCAATTGCGACCTTTTGTTTTTCCCCTCCGGATAAGGTGGCGAGATAACGATCTTTGAGATTGGTTCCTTTTACAATTGATAACACCTTATCAATATTTTTCTCAATATCTCCAGGTTTCATACAAAGGTTTTCTAGACCAAACGCCATTTCATCCATCACGGTGAGTGTACAGAATTGATCTTCTGGATTTTGTTGGACATAGGCGACTTTCTCGCTGGCTTCATATAGGGTAATTTGAGCCATGTTTACATCATTGACCAAGATTTTTCCTGAGAAATTTGGTTCTTCATCCTGGAATAGGAATCCCGCTATAGCTTTGCCCAATGTGGATTTCCCACTGCCACTTTTGCCTGTGATAACCACAAAGGCACCCTGATCAATTGAGAGATCAAGGTTTCTCAGGGTTGATGTGTAAGCGCCGGGATAGGTATAAGAAAATTGTTGGATTTCAACCAAAGACATAAATTACTCAATCTCGATTTTGATCAGAGGGAAGAGGTGAACCTCACCTGACATCTCAGCCAGGGCAAATGCAAAACCATCCTCTTCAATGACGGTGAAAACACGTAAATCATCATTATTTTGTAGGTCAGCCCAGGAAAAAACCGACGTTCTCTCCTCTGATGTGAAGGACACTTCTGAGGGCTGGATATTGTTCGTATAGGACATAATGATTTCCCATGCAGGGACACCCTGGAGCTTCTGTGAGCCATGGGGTAATGCAACTTGTGTGCTGTCCATTTCAGCTACCCATTTATCAGGGTCGAATTCATGGGTTAGATCCGATATATCAATGATGGACAATCCCTTTGCTGCAATGACAGTGATTTTTGTCACATTTCGAATCCAAGCCTTGCTGGATTCTGGACCGACGATATCATAAGAAGTGTTTTTCCCCCGACCTTTTTCAACTAAAAGAATATTCTCATTGGTTTGCAATTCATTGAAGCCAATCAAAAAGGCATATCCATCTGAAGCTTCTAATAGTATTGTGTCTGCATTGGATACTGGATTGGTATACTCGATGATTTTGACCAGTTGATATCCAGAATACTCGGTCAATATACCCTTATATTCAATTTTACGAGAAACTTTGTTCAGGCTAAAATCTTTTCCTGGAAAATCAAAAACATTCTCCACGACGCCAGTAAATTGAACTGTGGGTGGACCCTGGTAGGTCAAACGAAGGTATCCAGCTAATAGAACAGATATGAGCAATACACCCAAGATAATCCACCAACCGATCCTTTTGTGTCGAGTTGATTGATCTGGGATCTTGACCACGCCGGCTTTTATTATTGTGTTAACCATTAAAAATGGAATGACACCAGCAAAGACCAAGCCCGAGATCAAAGCCACAATAAACAAGAGGAGTATCGCGCTTAATCCAAGAATGTTTAATGGCACCGTGGCAAACAATTGAAAAACGAGAACATTAGAAGCTGAAGCCAACCCACCACCGAACAAATAAGGAAGTAAGCTTTGTTTTTTCCTGAAAAGCAAGAAGACGAAATCAACCAGTAAACCTGCAATTAGATTAACAAGCAAGATAATTACACCGTGGCTGTTACCGCTTAATAATTCAACAGCTCCTTTTAGAATCCCGATAAATATTCCAGTACCTGGTTTGTGCAGGATGCCCATTGCAATAACGATCCATATGACATGCAAGCCGGCAGCCCATTGTGTTGCCCCGGGTAATCCAAGTGCAGCATGTACAGCATCACCCAGAGTATTTACATAGGTGCTCGCCACACCACCTAAGGCTGCCAAGACGGTCATGATCAAAAGATCACGTGTGGAAAAATAGCGTGGTTTTCTGATGGTATTATCACTGGACAATTAAAAAGCTCCTTTTCGTTTGGAAAGGAGCACCCTTTTAGGAGACGATCGATGATTGACCTCGGTCGTCTGTTTCCCTTACATCTCCTTTCCAAATACGGGAGGCAAGAACGTTTCCCTTCTCACCCTATCGGTCTGATCACCCTGGCATTGCTGTAGGTGATGAGACTCGAAGATGTTTTAATATTATTTTCTAATTATTTTATCATAGCAGAAACTTGGGTCAAGGTGTGGAAAATCATACAAAGGTTATGAGTATTAAATTGGATGGTTGTATGGAAATAGAGAAATGCTCACGAGGACGTTAGTGAGCATCTCAATATTACTAATCGCTGCTGATCAAGAAAAGGTGTGGATATCCTGAATGAATTAGCGCGATGTTGTGAATTTTATTAACTTACCTTTTTTGTCAAATGTCATCCTGGCAAAATGATGATGCATTGTGTGATTGTTGTGACCAAAGGATTTCTGCAATGTCACCATATACCTTTCAGACCCAGATGATTTTGTGCTTTTTCCATGAATATCTTTTCCAGATTTATTGACATATATCTGTGCATTATGCAGACCTGGCAGGTATTTTTCAACGGTTGTCTTGACCTGCTTATTGATATTCTTGGGGATTATTGTGTTATCACTTGTGGACTCCATCTCTGAGTCGCTAATTGTCCGAACTGCAGGATGAGATTTTATCCGGAATAGTGGCTTTGGAGTGATATTCAAATCTTTATGAACTGCTAGTGGATCTCCAAATAGCACAAAGGATAAGATTGTCTTTTGATCTTCGCCATCGAGAAAACCCTGCACCCGAGTCATTTCCTCAGCCAGATTCAATTTTGCTTTCATCAGTGCATATCCTGCAGCCTGACCATTAAGAACTTGCTTCCAGAAAGAATCTGCGAGATAATCTGCCGAGATCAACGGCATTGTTACTGAACCATAAGCAATACAGGTTGAGCCCACAAAGGAAAGTGTGCCAGAATCAAGGAATTTTAATGATAAGGCTTCTTCGTAATGCTTATCATGAATATTCGCACCATAACATGCTTCTGTGAAAACGAGTTTTGGTGAGGGACTTTTTTCATTGAACATAGTAGGGCTAAGTGCAATTGGATAGTCAGGTCCGTTTGATTCTGAAGCAAAGTCTTTCTGACCATACCAATTTGGCCCATCATTGACTCCATGCAGGTTGAAGTAGCCTACGCTGTGGCCATGGCTATTGTTGAGAATCAATGTCCCGGAGTGTATGGGTGGTGATAATTGTAAATCCTTTGTCTGGCCTACGGATTTAAACACACCTTTGGAAGCTTCTTCCCAAATTTCTGCTGCGTATCCTAAGTTATTGTTTTTGCTTGGTTTCCACCAAAAATTAGAGAATAAACTCAAGAAGCAGTTAATCAGGTTTGAAATATTGAATTTACCTTTTTTCGCTTGCTTTGATCTTTTCTCATAAGTATAGATTAAATTTCTTATCTGGGATAACAGCAAGCCTGGATCAGCTCCACTCTCGCCGGGTAGACGTCCCACCGGCCATTGCGGTATGAAGTAATTTTTATCGATGGTTGCGTAGGGATTGTCAGAAGGCACATCATGATCATTGTCCTGTGTTGGGTTAGGCAGATGATGGAAGGGAATGATCTCTGGTCCACCGATGATCAACAAGGCACCAATCATTTCACCCTGCTTAGCCAATGATTGATCTAGTTCAGCAAGGGTTAGTTTCACCTGCCAAGCATCTGATGCGACTTTCGGTTTGAGACCAGATTTGGACATTTTTTCAGGATCATCAGGATAGAATAAAGTAGCTCCCCAATCCGGTAAATTTTGAATATAGCCAACCAATTTTTTTAGGAGATCGTTGATGATAGCTGTTGTATTCGGTCCATAGGCAGCATCAAGTCGTTTTTTGGATGTCATGATGACATACACAGGGAAACGGTTATCCGCTCGTTCAAGATCGGGTTTCTTCAGACGCTTTGCTAATTTGGAAAACACCATTTGAATTTCTTCAAAGTCCTTTTCATTTGCAAAGTTTTCCTGATCCCTCTTGGAATTATCATTTTCAATTTGACTCTGATTGATTAGATTTTCTTCATGTGGGGTATCCCTGGAGATACTTATATTCTGGGTAGACCCATTCAAATCTAAATCTGGTGTCGTTGATTTCATCGTAGTTTGCTTGAATTCTGGGATGTCATTTTGACCGGATTGAAGTTGATTCCATCCCAGGTATGAGCTGACAGAAGCGGGAATTGGAAGATCGAAAAACACTTCCATTTGTTCTGGCCATAAACTCTGGAAGCGATGTTCTGTTCCCATCAATCTAATGATGACCTGCCCGGCACTATCATGAGCTGCAACCCAATGTAATCTTTCTACAGCGGTTGACTCTTTGCCTTGATCTAAATCAGCTATTGCTTTAATCACGTTAATCTGTAAGCATTTAGGCCATTGTTGATAATAAATTTCAATCAGGTTGATGAGCATTTCCTGATTCTTCATCTTATTCGCCGTCTTCAAATGAAGAATTGCGGGTAGGGGATTCGGTGGATTATTGATGATTGATTGATGGATGAATGTGTTGGCTTTTTCTAATTTTCCTTCTGAAAAAGCCTTTTTTGCCTGCAGCAACGGATTTAGCCAACTATCTTGATTGTTTGATGTTATTTCTTCCTCTGATAAATACGCGATCAAACCTTCATATTGTTTGCGCTTATCATTAGAGTTTGTGAATGCGTACAGGGTCTGAATTGGTTCGATAAATTCAGGATCAAACTCTATCAATCCTTCCAATTGCATCATTGCCTGTTTCTCATTTCCAAGCTGATAATATGTTAGGGCTTGGTGGTATTGGACATACAGGTCACCTGGATAATTGACAAGCCACAGCATGACGGCTTGTTTTGAGAATTGATATTCTTTACATTCATTGGCAGCTTTTAAGACTGTCAAGAAACGATATCGATTCAGGGAGTGTAAGAAGTCTAAAGGTGATGTTTTTTGTTTCATTGCTAACTCGTCTCTCGTAAATTATTGATTAGATTGAGTGCTGTGATTACACCAAGTTGACGAATGATTTTTGAATCATGCGGGGCATATCTTTTTGCTTGCTTAAGCATTTTTTCAGCACCAGCATAGTCTTTACATTCCTTTAAAGCCATACCAGCAAAGTAATAAGATCGTGGATCTGACGCGTCTGCTTGGGATCCTTTTTGATAGGTGTTTATTGCTTTTTCAAGATCGTTTCTTTCTTGGTAGGTTTTACCCAATTCAATATATGCTTCAATAAGCGTGGGATCATAAGAAATAGCATCAGATAGGTGGGCTACAGCTTGATCCAGTTGCCCTTTAAGCTTTTGAAGGCGACCAAGCATTAAGTGCACTTCTGCTTGTTCTGGAACGATCCTTAGAATTGTTTGGGCAGTCTCTTCTGCTTCTTTAAGGCGATTGGTTTGAATCAACCAATCCGTCAATGTTGTTAAAACCTCAGGATGGTTCGGATGTTCTTGTGCCAGATGGATCAATTCTGGAAGAATTACCTCAATTTTCTCTTGTTCCTTTCGTATCTTGAGATTTTCCAAAAGGAGTTTGGCATTCCCAGGATCCTTTCTGGTTGCGACGGCTAATGATTCAAGGGCTTGATCGAATTTCCCCTGTTTTGCCTGGGTTTGCGCAAGAAGTATGCGTGCAGAGTGATTGTTGAAGTTGTTTTTAAGGATTTGACCAGCCTTTTTTTCTGCTTCTCGAAAACTTCTCTGTTCAACCAAGAAATTAACTTCTTTTATAGCAATGTCTAAATTTTCAGGATCTAACTTACCAGCAGTTTGATAATTCTTGAGAGCTTCAGAGATGTTACCCATCCTCCGGTTCAGATCTGCCATTGTTATCCAGGTATGGGGGTTATTATTTTCAATAGAAACACTTTTTTCTAAATCTGCTTTCGCCAGTGAAAGATCATTGGCGTCGATTTTCATTTCTGCACTTCTTTGCCAAAAATTAGCATTATCAGGTTGATATTTGATTGCAGATGAAATATGTTGAGTGGCGAATTCAGTCTCACCGATTTTATTATAGAGATCAGCTGCAAGCGAATGCCACTCTGGTTCGTCTGGCCAGAATTCCAAAGCAGTTTCAAGAGATCTTAATGCTGATGCGTGATCATCAATTTTTAACATGGCCAGTAATGCATGTTTGATTGGATCTGAAGTGTCGATACTGAGAGCTTTCTCAACGAACTTTGAACCATCATTCTTCTTATGTTTCAAGGCATAAACACCGTAGGCTCGCAAAACATTTGGTTCTTCTGGATAGATATCTAATATGTTTTGTGCAAAGCTGTCATTATCACATCCAATCATAACGGCTGCAGCCCCTTCGGGGGTTCTCAGGCAAGCCTCAGAACTCAGACTTACTGGTAAGCTACCAGTAAAGGCCCCTATTGTGCGAGCTTTTAGACAACTCAAATCCTCGTTGGGTACATACTTGTCCAGACCTTTTACTATCTGCATACAGGTATTTTGATTGTTCTGAGAGAGGATATCCTTTCCGGTTGAGTGATTTACGATGTGTAAACTTTCAGCTATCTGCTGGTATTCAGCGTTTCTAATTAATGTCACTGCGTAATGCAAATTAATTAAAGGTTGGTTGTCTAATTTCTGATATGCAAGTTTTAGAAGCTTCAAAGCTAATCGATTTTGATTGAGAGCTATTGCAGCTTCAGCGGTGCTGTTGAGGTTCATCATCTGTCTGAATACATCCTGCAGAGAAGCAGTTCTATTTAACTCCAGGTTTTTCTCGTACATGTTCACAGCATCACCAAGATGTGCTTCGGCGATTACATATTCGCCCAGGTTGGCGGCGATCAAGCTTTGTATTGCATGGTACCTCGGGTAATTCGCAGCAGCTTTTTTGAGATCACTCATCGAGGCTTTGGCTTTTTTTGTTTCACCATTTCTTAACAGGATTTCAGCATAAGAACAGATTAAATCAAGTTGATTACAATCCTGCCCGGATATATCGACGTGTTTATCTGATGATTTTTCTCCAAGTTTGAGTGCTTTTTCACTTTCATTGCCAATCCAGTAGCCTTCAAGCGCAGCGTTCTGCAGTTGAATATTATTGGGAGCCAGAGACAAAGCTTTGGACAAAATCTCTTGTGACTTATGTATCTCACCAAGGGCACGTTGAATTTGACCTAACCTATAGAGATATCCCGTATAAGTGAAATCATAAGTGTAGAGTAAAGGCGATTGATCATTCATTGCAGCTTCATGCTCGTTACCTGCCAGGATAGTTTCAGCATTTTTATCCAGGATTTGCAGGGCATTGAGGGCCAGGTCGTATTGACCCAAGTTGTTCAGGAGATCTGATTTTAAAAGCACGAGCTGGGGATTTTTACGAAGGAAAGATTCGTCCAAATTCAGTACTTGTAGTGCTTTCTTTCGCTGATCTATCAGTGAGTAAATCACTGCGAGGTCCATTAGCAATATGGGATTAATTTTTTCTGAATTGATATTTGATTTCTCAAGAGCTTTAACTGCGAGCTCCAGTTCATTAAGTTGGACACATACATATGCTGCTTGATGTAATTCGTTGGGATCTGAACTTGAATTTATCAGATCAAATATGACTTCTTGAGATTCCTCAATAGCACCCATAGTTTTAAGTGTTTTCGACAGCCATAGCTTCAATTCACTTCGGTCGGGTTTAATTTGGAGAGCTTCTTTTAGAGCTTTGACCGCTTCTGCTGGTTCATTACTATTATTCTTAAAATTGGCATACCATAGAATATTATCAATTTCTTGGGGTGCCATCCTTAAAGCGGTTTGAGCTGTCTCTTGTGCTCTTCCATGAAAATTAGTTATTTGATAAGCTTCAGAAAGTGCATGAAAGATGATCAGGTTTTCCGGGGACTTTCTTGTCGCATCCTTCAGAGCAGCCAGACCAATATCGTATTTTCCTAATGCTATAGCTGCTTTCCCTAAGCCATATGGAATTCGCCATGATAGGAGTGATTTTTCTCGCAACCCTTTTTCAGAAAGCATACAGTAAGAATCAAATGCTTTCTGATCGAAACCCCTTAATCGATCAATATCTGCCATATAAAGGCGGATGCGTAAATCATTCTGGTGAATAACAGTAGATCTCTGAAGGATATTTCCAAGTTGATCCAGTTTTGTTTTCGGGTAATCTTCGATTGTAGATTCAGCATTATTAAGGATCAGGTCAGCAACAGAAATGATCGTATCAAAATCGTCAGGCAATTGTTCTGCAGCAAATAGAAGGATTGGTTCAGCGGTTTTCTTTTCTTCCATTGCCAATAGTACTTGTCCAAGTAATTTTGCTGCTACAGGATTATTCTTGTACTGATTCAAATAAGGCTTCAGGAGTTTCCAAGCTTGTTCAATTTGCCCTAACTGATATTCAGCAAGCGCTAAATTGAGTGTTCCCTCTTTATCTTTTGGTTCGATTTCATATGCCTTTCTTAAGCAAGTTAAAGCATCAGCTGGGGCTTTTTTATCAAGGTGAGCTTTCCCAATTGCTCGTAGCAGTGCTGGATCGTTGGGAATTGCAAGAGCACCTTTATTTAGTATCTCGAAAGAGCGATCTGTTTTCCCGATATTTTGCCAGAGACGAGCAAGAGTCAACCATGTTTCTGGTTCCTCTGGGATCATTTCGACAACCTGTTCCATGTGTTGTATGGATTTAATAACATCCCCTTTTAACATATAACCTTCTCCAAGCAAGATTAATGCTTTTGTGTTCCTGGGGGCTTGTTTGAGGATGTTTTGACAAATGGAAATTGCCATATCGATGTGATCTGTTTTTAATGCAGCCTCAGCAAATCTTTCAAGATCATTCGTATTTGGATTGGATTCAGATTTGATTAGTACTTTTAATGTTGAAAAGGCTTCTTGCCAACGTTCAACCGCACTGTAAAGCCGGGCAAGAGAACGTTTTTGAGTTATATCACCTGGTATTGCTCTTTCAAGATATGAGGTTAATTCAATGGCTTTCTCGTAATCTTGGACCTTCTCATACACATCTCGAGCAAGTGCAATAACCTCATAATCGTTGAAATTATTTTCAAGCAATACTTCCAAACGAGATAAGTCTGTTTCAGGACCTGCCAGGTCTTTTATCGTTTGCAGTATTTCTTTTGATGCATTGAATTTTGATTTGTGAACTAGGTTGAAAGATCTTAATGGCGATATTTCTGAAAATTGTTGGGATAATACACCGGAGAAATTTCTTGGAGTATCAGATCTCGAATTGTTGGCAGCATCAATTTGGAGCTTAAGCAATTCCTTTTCAAAGGAAGCTGGCAGTTCTGCTATATGCCTTGATGCTTCTTCGCAATCTCCTTCTGTTATGAGTGAATGAATAAACATGAAGCGTGCCTGCTTTGAATTAGGAATGGTTTGAATCATTTTCATCCATTGAGCAGGGGAGGTTTGACTCTTATGAATGGTGAGAGACTGATAAGTTGTTTGCGCTTTCTGGAAATCGAGGAGTTGGCTTGATTTTTGGTACAGGTCTGCTGCTTTTTGTTCGTTTCCACTGTAGAAATAATATGCAGCCAATTGAGCGATATCTTCAGGTAAGGTATACCTGACCTGTTTGTCCAGAGCATCAATATCATTGGAGTTTCCATCTAAGGTTTCCATTTCAGAGAAAATTTTTGCAAATTCGTCTCGATTATGCTTTGTTTGAATGAGGTTTTTTGCGAGAATCTTTCCTATTCCTTTTCTATTGAAAGTCTCCAGCCACTTAAGGCTTTCTAATTGCCATTCTAAAGGGAGGTTTTGAAGCATAGAGAATATATGGGTTACAAAATCACCTTGAGACATTGGATTGGACAGAATGGCATGCAATAAAAGCGGTATCGAAGCTTTTATTGTCGTTTTAGATTTAGATGTCATAAAATCTGAAATGAAATCGTTAAAATCTGAAAATAAATGGAAGATACAAGCAAAGGGTGTTCGCCAAATCCGGTAATTCTTGAGTGGGTCTGATGGATTGATCTTAAAGAAGATCTCATCCGAAATACCCTGCCAATTCGTCTTGCGGATCCGTCTCTCGCGTAAAGTCAATGCCAGCAACCCGGCTGTGAAAAGATCGGCAGGGGGTAATCCTGTATTAAACACAGTTTCAAAAGCTTGCGCTGCACGCTGTTTGAGGGGGCTTGGCAACTCGAAATCTAAATATTCTATCTGGTCTAAGGAAACTTCTTCGGTGGCTTCAATCAGCCATTTCGCCATTCGTAAAGGCTGATAGGTAACAAGATCAATTGGTGCTGATTCAAAATAGGGTTGGCTTTTTTCAACATCTTGAATGAACTGCCAAACCAAAGGGTCTTGTTGCAGGCTCTTAACCACCATTTGACCTTCAGACGGTGACAAATTTTGTCGGATCTGTTCAAGCAATACCTCAATTGACATGGTGAAATCCAATTCTTAATACTAATTTATCAAGGTGTTATTCCGAGATTCCTCGAGATGAAATATGCCGTCATTAAAAGCGCAATGCCGAGGAATACAAGGAACACGCCAATTCCCGAATTGGTTTTTGAGAGTTCGTGCAAGGCATTGATCAACGAGGATGCATTGCCGACTAAACCAGCGATATTTTCTGTGATACCTTTATCCGCTAATTTTGTGGTTTGTTCAGCAATGGTCTGGATATTCCGCCCAATTGCCTGACGAGTTAGGATAAAGACACTAACTGCCATGATAGTCATTCCCAGCAAAAACAGGACTGTTGCCATGGTGATTTGGAATTCAAAAGCTGATGCAAACATAAAACACCTCCATATTGTTAACTCTGGAGGTGTTGTAGCAAGTTATGTGCCAGATCGGTTTTCTTATAGGCTTATGAATCTAAGATGTGCCGCTCTTCGCGATCTCGGTGGGTAAGTGTTGAAGATCAATGGCTGCGTCATCACAAAAAATTATGGCTCGCTCAATGGCATTCTTTAACTCACGGATATTACCTGGCCAATTATAGGCTATCAAAGCATCCATCGCCCGGGGTGTAATATCCTGGATATTCGCACCCATGGACATATTGCTCTGACGAAGCAGTAAGCCTACAAGTTCAGGGATATCTTCCCGACGTTTCCTGAGGGGGGGAATGTCCAGGTCGACGACTTTCAGCCGGTAGTATAAATCTTCTCTGAAATTTCCCTCTTTTATTAATACTTTCAAATCCTGATTGGATGCTGCGATTATCTGTACATCCACTCGAATGAGTGTTGTCCCACCAACCCTGCGAAAAGCCTGTTCTTCAATGGCTCGCAATAGTTTTGCTTGCATATCTACAGGCATCGAAGAGATCTCGTCAAGGAAAAGTATTCCACCATCAGCCACTTCCATTAGACCATTCTTGCGTTTATTTGATGCCCCAGTAAATGCGTTTGCTTCGTGACCGAAAAGCTCTGATTCGAGGAGTGTGTTAGCGATTGCTGCGCAGTTTTCAGCAATAAATGGTTTTTGTTGCCGCGGACCAATTTGGTGTATATATGTCGCAACGACTTCTTTTCCTGTACCTGACTCGCCTGTGATGAGAACCGATACAGAAGCATCAGCCGCCCGTTTAGCTTGGTTAAATAATGATTGCATCCGTGGATATTGACCGATAACGAACTTAGCAGTAGCTGTGTGTGAGCTTCTTAGATGATCCAGCTCCCGACGCATTGCTACTAATTTTTCGGCTCTTTCGATTGATTTTTTTAGAGTTTTGATGTCAATAGGTTTAGTGATAAAATCTAATGCACCTTTTTTCATTGCTTCTACAGCATAGTCTATTTGACCATGTGCAGTGATAACTATAAATTTTGGCTGCCATCCCAATTGAACAACCTCATCAAGAAGAGACAAACCGTTGCCATCGGGCAGCAAGATATCCAAGATACAAATATCCGCTTTATTTATTTCCAGGTAGCTGCGTGCCTCTTTGAGTGTCCCTGCTTCAAGGACTTCTTTGCCATCTTTTCTTAAACTATCTGCAATCGCCTCACGAGCAGTGACAACATCGTCAATAACCAAAATCGTTGCACTCATTAATTCTGATACCCTTTCCATCTCTTAAGATAAATTTTAAAAATTGTGCCACCTGCAAAACTATCAACTTCTATTTTACCTTTATGAGCATTGATGATTCTTTGAGTGATAGCCAAACCAAGTCCAGTTCCGTGTGCTGAACCTGTTACAAAAGGCTTGAACATATGCGCTTTAATTTCATCAGGTATGCCATGGCCAGAATCAGTCAAAGTGACTTTTAAGAATTGATGGTTCTCCTCATGGTCTGTAATGGATATTTTAATGCCAAGGGAGCCGCCCTCTTCACTCATTGCATTTACTGAGTTGCTGATGAGGTTAGTAAAGACTTGATCCAGTGCCCTTAAATCACCTTCCACAGTTGGATTTTCGACCTCTGTTTCGTAAAACGAAGAAATATTCAAACGAAGCAAGCGGGGACGCCATCTTTCCAACAGCCTGGTTAGCATTTCATCGAGATCAACCTGCGACATTTTGTATTCTAGTGGTTTCGCAAAGGATAGAACACTATCCATTAAGTACAGGAGTTTATGACATTCATCCCGCATGTTTTCAATCCATTTTAAATTCTCGTTATCACTCTGTAAATTTTCTTCCATAACTTGAAGTGATAACATGATGGCATTGATCGGATTGCGTACTTCATGTGCAAAGATTGCAGTGACTTCTCCCAAAATGGCACGTTGTTCCAGCTGTTTGTTGGTTGCCTGGCTTTGTTCTTGTTCACTAATATCGCGGATCAGGATGATGATGGAAAGGAGCTGACCGTTTTTCATGACTGGTGACATCAATACTTGAGCGGGGAAGGAATTTCCATTTCGGTGGTGCAATGTCAAATCACCCCCTGTGAGTGTAGGGATGCCCTGTTGTGCTGAGGTGAATGCAGAACCTAGGGATTCTGAACCGATCAGGATGGTATTTATATTTTGACGTAGTGCTTCAACATTTGCATATCCGAGGAATGTTTCCGCTGCTGGGTTCATCTCAGCAATTGTGAGATCGGGTGATAGAATGATTACACCTTCTTCGATATTTTCAATGATTTCACCCTGAATTTTTACAACTTGTTTGATTCTATTGGCAAGAGTTCTGAGGTTCTGTTGGGCAATATGACCGGCCATTGTACGGGATAAAAATCCTGCAAGAACCTGAGTGGTTAGGAGAAAATTAGGGTTCTGGTTGGGGACTTTTCCACCAGCGACAAGCAAACCATATTTATTTGTTTCATTCCCAAGTGGCACGATTGATAAAAATTGAAAGCCACTATTTGATGCAGTTTTTTGTAAGTGTGTCACTGCAGGTTTGCCTGGATTCCATAGAGAGGGGTATTCAGTATTTGTAAGATCATCTTTGCTGAGAGAGGCAGGAAGTTCAGAGGAAAACCGCTCATCGTTTGATAAATATTGGTCAAGCTGTGGTTTGGAACCGCTAGCCGTATATAGACAAACAACATCTGCGCTTAGAATTGATGCTGTTTCTATAATAATTGTTTGCAATGCTGCTCCAAAATCCAGTCCATGCTCAGCTTTCACCAGCACATGTAATTTATTAAGTAGTTCTGTTTGATCAACAATGGTATGTTTTTGATTGGATTGGATTTCTTCTGGTTTTAGGACAATCAATAGTGTTTCATTTGTGTGTGTAAGCGAGAAGATTCGAACATTTACAGGGATAAGGGGTTGTTTTTTATGACGTAAAAGAGCTTGTTTATTATGACCACCGATGGGATCTGTTTCTATTATATTAGGGAGAAGGGTTCTAATTGGTCCGCCAATAAAATCCATTTCTCCAAGATTAGTAAGTAAATATAGGGGATTATTTGCGGTGAGGATCTTGTCATTACCGCGATGATAGATCAATGCTGGATCAGGTATTAAATTAATCAGGGTGAGGACACTCTGGATACCCTCTTCCCTTGATAATTCAAACTCAGGAAAATTCTCGGAAATATTTTGGGTCACATTTTACTCAGGTTGATGCAAACTTCTCTATTCGACGTAGATGAACGGGTAAGATACCTTCCATCGCACGGTATTTTGCAACAGTTCGACGTGCAATATTAATTCCCTGGGTTTCAAGGCTTTCCCGAATCTCTGTGTCGTTTAATGCATGATTTTCATTTTCTATAATTTTCCGCATGATTGCCCGGATGGATAAACTGCGATCAAAAAACGTTGACAGCGGAATGATCTTTTTATTTGGAAGTTGCAAAGTCTTGTTCGCAACGGCTCTTGAGATTGTCGATTCATGCACTTCCATATAATCTGCAATTTGTACTCGTGTCAATGGCTTCATGTAAGTATCACCATGAATTATATATGATTTCTGTATATCAACTAATAATTCCATCAATTGGCGCATTGTATTGTTTCGCTGCTGAAGACATTTGATTAATAAGGATGCCTTTTCCAAATCTCTCTTCCAGGCCTCACGTTTTTCTCCCGCTTGTTCTTTGAGTGCCTTCTTAAAAAGAGGATTAAGACGTAATGTGCCGCGAGAAGGTGTAATTATCTCAATAACCAATGGATTCCCGGGTTTATTGTTCAGGTAATAAATTAAAATATCAGGTTGGTGAAATACCTCAGGTGTGCTGTCGTTGGGTTGACGAACATTACCCCAATGTGCCCTGGCAGGGAATGGATTCAAATTATCGCTGATGAAATTACTCACTCGTTTAATCTTTTGGGTTGTTGTACCCAAACGTTTGGCTATTTCATTGTGTTGCCGCTTGGTAAGGAGTTTAAATTCTTCACTTATTGCTTGTTTCGCAAATTCAGGTATCTGTGTTGAAGCAGAAAGGAATTCAATCTGTACGAGTAAAGCCTCCTTGACATCACGAGCTGAGATCCCCAATGGATCACAGCGTTGGATCTTTTTCAACACAACTTCAACATTTTCGGGTGTTGTATGATGAAATCGACAGATCTCTCGAACGCTTATGTCCAGGAAACCATCCTTGTTAAGATTGGAAAGGATCATAGCAGCAATTTCACGTTCGTTGACCTCCAGGTCTGGAGCAACTTGCCTCAATACATAAGTAGGCAGGTCCAGGTTATCTGGCGAGAAGGGTGCTTCGGGATATTCATTCGTTGATGTGGTCCCGCGACCATTAAATTGGTAAAAATCCTCTCTTGGTGAAACGAAAATAATCGTTTCGTCTTGTTTTTGGGTTTTAGGTTGGCTGCATATTGGACAAGGTCCATGGGGAGGTAGTTTTCTCCCGCACATTGGACATCGTCTTTCTTTGATCAGTTCAAGAGCGGGATTCTTTGAGAGCTCTACATCAATTGTTTGGAGCAATTCAGTTGATGTCATGTAAAGCAAAGACATCGTCTGCGCAATATGAGCAGAGGTTAACGGGCTTTGTACCTGATGTTGACCTTGAAGATGAGTAAGTTTCATGATCATTATTCCTAATAATGTCTATTATAAATAGATATTGAATAAGTTGCAAGATGCGTGCCAGGGAAATTGTATGTAATTGGCTCATTTTCAGTGGTGGTAAAATGTCTCTATTCTGATGTATGAGGTCAATTGATGAACCTTGAAATTATTGAAGGAGGGCTGGCTGGTTCAGAGGCTGCTTGGCAGGTTGCGGAACAGGGAATAGATGTTGTGTTATATGAAATGCGCCCAGAGAAATCGACTGGCGCACACCGCACATCAAAATTGGGGGAGCTTGTATGTTCGAAATTAATCGATTCGAATCTACAAACTCGAGCCTCAGGTTTATTAAAACAAGAACTCCGCCGGTTAGATTCTATGCTGATTGGCTGCGCAGACGTAAATTCTATTCCTGTTGGACGCGCCTTGGCAGTTGACCGTGAAGGTTTTTCTTCTTGCATACAAAAGAAGATTGAATCACATC
>JAYELT010000020.1:0-16776 GCA_034717715.1 Chloroflexota bacterium
ATGGAGGAACGCGCAGGGCTTGACAAAGAATAAATTATCGATTAAAATTTAGATATGACTAATACAACTATTAGTCACACCAATAAATTCACCTTCTTAGCAGGTGTGATTAACCAATCAACCAATACAAAGCCAACAAATAGACCGATAACATACGAGGTACCTCTATGTCTAATCCATTAATTGCCCTCTCACTGGGAGCTGCCCTGACTGCGCTGTGCCTCTTAATATTTTGGCCTGAGCGAGGATTGTACTGGCGCTGGAAGCGAGTCAACCAGAGAACCGAACAGGTCTTAATTGAAGATGCCCTCAAGCACATGCAAAATTATGCCTTTCATGGCAAACAGCCCACCATCAGGAGTCTGGCAGGATCACTGAATGTTAGTTCCAGCCAGGCTGTTGAAGTCATCACCCACCTTCAGACCTTGAATTTACTCGAGATGCAGGGAGAAGATTTTTCCCTGACAAAAACTGGCCGCGAATATGCATTACGGATCATTCGCGCCCACCGGATCTATGAACGCTACCTGGCAGATCAGACCGGCTTCGAGGAATCTGAATGGCACGCCCGAGCAAACCTGTTAGAGCACCATCTCAGCACCGAAGAAGTCGAAGCGCTTGCTCAGCAGCTTGGCAACCCCAGCCATGATCCTCACGGCACCCCCATCCCAACCACCGACGGGAAAATCGTCTTCTATAAAAATGCTATCCCCATAACCCAGCTGGAACCGAATACCCTGGCACAGATTGTCCACATGAAGGACGAGCCTGAGGTTGTCTACGCCCAACTGGCAGCCGAAGGTTTGCATATTGGACAGGAAATTCGCCTGGTGGAAACCTCACCCCAGAGTCTCCATTTCTGGACCAATGAGGGTGAGCATGTTCTGGCCCCCCTCCTAGCTTCGAGTATTGACGTAGTCGCAGTGGAAGGAAAACACCAAGTCGAGAAACTCCCTGGCCAGTCACTGACCAAACTTAAGCCCGGTCAGTCCGCGCAAGTTATTGGCCTTTCTCCCCGAATTCGAGGGGTAGAACGGCGGAGGCTCATGGACCTCGGTTTGCTCCCAGGCACAACCATCGAGGTCGAGATGGAATCGGTCAGTGGGAACCCTATCGCTTACCGAATTCGTGGGGCAGTGATCGCCCTTCGTAAAAACCAAGCGGAATTGATAAAAGTATGCCCTGATAGATCGGAATGTTGAAGAGAAAATATTCTAATTGATCGGTTGCGGGTTTGAAAATATCCAATCATTAACCGCAACAAAGAATGCAAAACCAAGGAAACAAGATATGACAACCAAAGTACAAGCCGACTCGAACCCCTGCACCGACTGCCCAATCCACAACGCGGCTGCACTTAAAAAATTAGGCGTCGATATGACCAATTTCGATTTCGTCGTGGCCTTATCCGGAAACCCAAACACAGGTAAAAGTACAGTTTTCAACGCCTTGACGGGCCTGCACCAGCACACCGGCAACTGGCCTGGCAAGACCGTCACTCGCGCAGAAGGCGCTTTTGAATATGGTGACCAAAAGTATAAACTGGTTGACCTGCCGGGCACCTATTCCCTGCTGGCGACCAGCATGGACGAGGAAGTGGCGCGCGATTTTATCCTCTTCGGTCAGCCTGATGTAACCGTCGTGGTGGTCGATGCGATGCGATTGGAACGCAACCTCAACCTGGTCCTGCAGGTTATGGAGATCACCAACCGGGTGGTGGTGGCCCTCAATTTGATAGATGAAGCCCACCGTCATGGATTGGACGTCGACGATCGAAGATTGGCGCGGGATTTAGGAGTACCCGTCGTCCCCATGGTCGCGCGTCAGGACGAGGGCGTTCCCGAACTCTTGCAGGCGATCAGTGAGGTTGCCAAAGGAGTAACGATAAGCAAGCCTTACCGGGTGAAATACATATCTCCTGAACTCAAGAAGGCGGTTGCTCAATTAACAACCCAAATCCAAGCTGCTTTCCCCGATCTCCCTAACGCACGGTGGGTCGCCTTACGTTTGCTGGACGGCGACAAACGCATCGCTGAAGCCCTTCGCAAAGGCGAGCTCGGTGATTTAACCCACGGAAATATTGCAGCCAGAGCTGCCCAGCTGCAAGTCATCGGAAACCAGTAATCCGTTTTTAGCAAACAGCGATCTATTATTTTTTTTACGGATTACAGACCACCACTCGCTGTTTTTTGAGTAGATATGAACGAAAACACAACTTCCCCTAAAAAAATTCTATCCAACGCCCAAGCCCTCCGTTGGGAGGTGGGTGCGGATTTCCACGAAAAATTAATGGAGTCAATCTATACCGATGCGGCCCAAATCGCCGATCGTGCGGTCACCCGACCCAATGAGAAGCCCCGTTTTGATTTCGATCGTACCCTTGACAAAATACTCACCAGCCGGGTATGGGGCTTCCCGATCATGATCCTGCTGCTGATGGTCGTATTCTGGCTGACCATCGCAGGAGCAAACGTCCCTTCAGCGATGCTCTCAACCCTTCTATTGGACACCATCTATCCCTTCCTAAAAAATATAGCTGCCAATATCGGCATGCCCTGGTGGCTGGATGGCTTCCTCTTCGACGGCGTCTACCTGGCAACTGCCTGGGTTATCAGCGTCATGCTGCCGCCAATGGCGATTTTCTTCCCCCTTTTCACCCTGCTGGAAGACTTCGGTTACCTGCCCAGGGTGGCTTTTAACCTGGACAATCTCTTTCGCAAATCCGGTGCACACGGTAAACAGGCACTCAGCATGGTGATGGGTTTCGGCTGCAACGCCGCCGGGGTGGTCGCCACCCGTGTTATTGACAGTCCCCGCGAACGGCTGATCGCCATTATTACCAACAATTTTGCTTTATGCAACGGGCGTTGGCCAACCCAGATTTTGATCGCCAGCCTGTTCATTGGCGCCTTAGTCCCTCCCCGATGGGCAGGGTTGATCTCCGCTATGGCTGTGGTGGGAGTTGCGCTTTTGGGTATATTCCTCACTTTCTTCGTGTCCCGTGTCCTTTCCAAGACCTGGCTCAAGGGTGAAATCTCCACATTCAGCTTAGAGCTGCCGCCCTACCGTCCGCCCCGCATCTGGCAAACCATCTACACATCTGTAATTGACCGTACGTTAATCGTCCTGTGGCGGGCAGTCGTTTTCGCCATGCCGGCAGGTGCAATTTTATGGTTGAGTGCCAATATCAACATCGCCGGCATCAGCATTGCTGAGCACCTGATCAATTTCCTAAATCCATTTGGGTTGCTGTTGGGTCTCAACGGCGTCATTCTGGTGGCTTATATCGTCGCCATCCCGGCTAATGAGATCGTCATTCCCACTATCATGATGCTGACCGTCCTTGTCACCGGTGTGTCAGGGTTAGGCCGTGGCGCAGGCGTGATGTTTGAACTGGAATCCGGCATGGGCACATTGGCACTTCTCCAGGCAGGTGGTTGGACTTTGTTAACTGCTGTCAACCTGATGCTCTTCAGCCTGATCCACAACCCCTGCAGCACCACCATCTACACCATCTATAAAGAGACCGGAAGTAAAAAGTGGACCCTTGTAGCATCTGTTATGCCAGTTCTGATGGGTTTTGCCATCACCTTTGTGGTGGCTCAGTTTTGGCGATTGTTTGCTGGCTGGTGATCAAACAAGTTATCAATTGCCAGATGACAGGGGTACTATGTACCCTGACTGCTGACCGCTTGTTCCCCGATCCCCTGCGATTTCCAGCATTTAGGCTAGAATCATAAACGTTTATTTTCTAGACACACATGCTTGACAGGTTTTGCAATTTCAAGTCATAAGCACCAGAAAACAGAGAGGGAAAGCAGGAATGATTAAGCCATCTGGCGGATGGTACGAAGCTATTAACAATCTTCCTGATTAGGGCATTGATCCTTTCACTGAAACAACCCGTCTAAATAAACCTTCCCCAAGGGATGACCTGTGCAGAGATCAGGTTACCCACTTCCACGCGCAGGGTTGACGCTGTGACTGCTCAGGTTGGGGATTGTCAATGTGCTTTGCTTTTTAATATTCACTGCGTGGCACACGCGATGCAGGGATCAAAGGCACGCACCACACGACCAACCGCTTTCTCCAATTCCAAATTGATGCCCTCCGGGCTCACATAACGTTTTCCAGCGACCATTAAAGCCCGTTCAATCGCCAGCATGTTGTGGGTAGTGGGAATAATAAATTCCGCATCTTCGATCAGGCCATCTTTAACGATATAGTGATGGATCAAAGGGCCGCGCGGCGCTTCTACCAGGCCGTATCCCTCACCATCCTTCACCGCGTAGGGCAGCGAGGTGTCTTCGTAATCGAGGTCCTGGGAGAGCATTTCAATGGCTCTCTCAAAGGCATACACCAGCTCGATCCCACGGCAAAGGTCAAAAAGCAGGATCGGATGGGCTGGTTTTCCAAAGCTGTCGGTTAATTTTTGCAGGTATACATCCGCCAGCGGCGTGCCCATGGAGAGTGCCAGGTTTATGCGCGCCAGGCTGTTTGCCCGCATGACCTGTCCCTGGTAGCTGGTCTGTCCTGCATAGCTGTATTCTGTCTCTTCGTACTTCAGGTACGTGCGGAAGAGATTTGGTGAGAAACTCGCCCGTTCATTGCCATCCGGACCCAAAACCCGAATCGTGTCGCTGTCCAGTTCCGGGCGGCTGCGGCCTGTCGAAGCGATATAGTATGCCGGTTGATCATCGCCCCAGGTGCCGATGCGCTCTTTCATCGCTAAGGACATCTCCCAGTATGCGTCAAACAGGGTGCACACCACGGTGAGCATCTCTTTCAATTCTGATAGCATGGAATCAGCTGGTTCCTTTTTGATCCCGCTGGTCATGCCTCCAATGATCGCCTTGACCGGATGGATGAACTGACCCCCAGCCAGGGTGATCAGCTTGGTGCCCATCTGCCGGACTTTCAAAGCACGCTGCGCCATGCTGAGCTGCTGTGCCGGATCGGCTTCATCTTCACCCATGTGAAAGATGCTGCTGGCACCTACCCGATCTGGCATGGTAAAGATGAACAGGGAAGTCGCCTGATTTTGGATAAGCTGACCTAATAGCAGCAATTCACGAATTTCTCGAGCCAGTTTGGGAGGCGTCACATCAAAGATATCCTCCAGGGCTTTGACCGAGGCAACATGATGGGCGGTTGAGCACACACCACAAATACGGGGGACGATCACCGGCATCTGCTCGGCGGGTGTGCCTAACACAAAATAGCGAAACCCGCGCATTTCAAGCGCTTGAAATTGAGCGGATACCACCTGGCCATCCTGCACTTCCATTTCGACGCGGGCATGGCCTTCAATACGGCTGAGGGGAAAACGTAGGGTTGTCATCTCACAGCACCTTCTCTTTAGGACGGGGAGGACGATTATCGTTCATATAATCCGTGAATTGGAACAAGAATAACGATAACTGGGGTGAATGTAAGGCCTTGTTGATCTCTTCAGAAGGAATATCCGTCATCCGCTCAAAGACGCTTTGAATTCGGTCGAACCACACCTGGGATTCCTTCTCGATATAAGCATTTGATGGCCCCCGACAGCCCACACAGGGATGCCCTGCCCGCGTGCAGATGGCACGGCATCCCCCGCGCGTGGAGGACCCCACGCACAGGTAGCCCTGGTTGATCAGGCAGATATCCGGCAGCACTTCCCCTTGTTGAAAGCCGACCAGGTGCTTCGGACGCATATCTTTCAGTTTTTTGCGTCCACATTCCTGGCAGACAATGCTGCTGGCCTCGAAATGTTCAGGACCGGTCAAAGCTGCCATGAAAAGCTCCGGTGTGGGCGGGCAGCCAGGTAAGTACAGGTCCACATCCACAAAGGCGTCAATCGGACGGCTTTTTGGCAGGAGATGCGGCAGGTGATGGCGTTGGGCTTGCTGCATGAACATCTCGCGCACCTCATCCCGGTCCCCCAGGTTCGCTACACCCCCGGAAATGGCGCAGGTGCCCACCGCCACAACACGATCTACGATCGCAGCTGCACGCCGCAGGTTCCAGACATCTTCATCATTGCGTACCCCGCCGCTGACCAGCAGGATCTCCGTATCTTCCGGGACGCTGTAGGTCGAAACCACCAAGGGCATATACACCAGCTGATATTTCTCAACCCATTCACTTGCATTGAGTAATGAGACCTCGCAGCCGGCACAGCCTGAGAGCTGCAGCACGGCGAAGCGGGGAAGCTTTTTTTCTTCGGGCATATTGGATTGTCCTTTCAGGATTGCGAACAGGATAATGCCAGGGATCAAAGTCATATGGTCACATCCAAAAACAATTTGATCTTCAACCCTATTCTACTGCAATCTCTTATATCGAAAAGATAAATTCACCTTTGACCAAACAGGTATCCCTTCTTTGATGGTCCCAGTGTCCCCTATTGATCGAACAGATGTCCTCACCTGCGCATCGTGGAGATCTGCGGTCATTATCCCGCGCAGGGTCAGGAGACCCTGTGCAAACAGAAGTATAAATCCCCTTTATTCACCCTTTGTCCCAACAGTGTTACAATGAAACGTCAAAAAAGAATAATAAAGGACTTACAATGAAGCCAAACCTGAAATTCGTCAAAGAAATTTCACTGCAAGCCGGTCAGATCCTGCAAAGTTTTGTCGGCCATGAAATGGGTGTTCAGCATAAAGGCCGCACAGACCTGGTCACCAAAGCTGACCGAGCCTCAGAGGAATTCTTGATCCACGCAATCCGCAAAGCATTTCCAAATCATGCGATCAATGCAGAGGAGTCGGGTGAGTGGGAGGGCAATCATGAGCACCAGTGGTTCATTGATCCCCTGGATGGCACACTGAATTTCGCCCATGGTGTACCCATTTACAGCGTCTCTGTCGGGTATGCCTGCAAGGGCGAGATGACCCTGGGAGTGGTTTATGACCCAACACGGAATGAATGCTTTTATGCAGAACGCGGCCAGGGCGCTGAAATGAATGGTCAGCCCCTGCATGTTTCAAATTATCAGGATTTAATTGATTGCATGCTCTTCACCGGGTTTCCAAATAACAAATGGGGTTCCCCAACGGATAACACGGATAATTTCCTCCGTTTCAGCCAGTTTTCGCAAACCGTGCGCCGTTTGGGATCCGCTGCTTTGGCGATTGCCTATATTGCCGCTGGGCGATTGGATGGATTTTGGGAGATAGAGATCTTCCAGTGGGATGTCGCTGCTGGAGGGCTGATCGCCAGGGAAGCTGGCGGCGTTGTCACAGATATCTATGGTGACCCTGACTTCTTACGAAAACCTGTAACCGTGGTTTGCGCCAACCCCACCATTCACAGTCAGATGCTGGATGTGTTGGCTGAGGTTCGTGCTAAAAAGTTGTAAATATACTGCTGCTCAAATGAAAAACCGCTGATGACCCAATCAGATCAGCGGTTTATTGTGTTAATTTAATCATGTCTAACGTTGTTGTCTGGGATGAGGTGCAACCAGATAAGCGGTTCCCTGGGCAGCAGCCGGCACCATCAAATGGAAGTGCTCACTTGGAGAATTATGCACAATGGAATCCCATATTTGCGCCAGAATATTCACAAAGAGCAGTCTTGCCGTGGGTAAAATGGCTGCACTGAGAATTTTCACATCTCCTAAATTCAGATTTCTCTTCAACATATCTTTCTCCTTGATAAATTTTGGTTATTTGTAATCTAAATATAAATACAACTTATATGACCTTTTTTATACAGTATAAACATCTATTGCTTCACTCTTTCTCTTTTTCATTTTTTCGATGATATTCTAAATCTAAATTCCAACAATCTGTCTTTATTTAGTAATCATTTCCCTCTAATCTTGGAAATTTGATAGAATGAGGTTGCCGAGCGAAAGATTACCCATGCAGACGCCTTCCAAAAAAGAGAACAAACACTATTCACCCTTCAGCGGCTTTCTGCCATTCTTTTGGCTGGCTTTAGCCTGTCTTGGCGGGATACTGCTGGCATATCTAATTAAAATTCCCCCCTGGGTATGGATTCTGGGAATAGCTGCCAGTTTATTATTATGGGTTCTGATACTGACACTCCCCAAAAAGTTGTCCCTGACCCATCTGCTGAGAAAATGGACCCGAACAGATCGGCGTTTACCGGGGTTGATCCTGTCAGCCATTTTCTTTGTCGGTGGGTGGCGCTACGCAGCAACCCGACCAGTCATTACACCTGATCATATCTCATTTTACAACGATCGCGGCATGGTTCAGCTGATTGGGACTTTGATCCAACCACCTGATCCCAGAGACAGCCACACCAATTTAATTGTCTCTGTCGATTCCCTGCGTGTGCTGAATGAGGATCTCCCCGAAGCTGCATCTAATCAAATGTCTGGCCAAATCCTCATCCAGGTTCAACCCTGGCATGAATTTAAATATGGCGACCAATTATTGATCACCGGTCAACTGGAAACACCTTTCGAAGGTGCCGATTTCTCCTACCGGGATTTTCTGGCCTATAGGGACATTTTCAGCCTTATGTCATATGCAAAGGTTGAAAAAATCGCCTCTGGACATGGGAAACCCATCAAAGCGTTCCTTTATCGACTACAGGATAAGAGTTTGGCTACGCTTCACGACTTGTTCCAATCTCCAGAATCCGATCTCCTTGCGGGGATTTTGTTGGGGCACGATCAAGGGCTGTCAGACGAATTAAATGGAGCCTTCCGTAAAACAGGCACAGCCCACATCATTGCTATCTCTGGTTTTAATATTGTCATCCTGGCGGGTTTATTTTCCGGTGTATTCACGCGGTTATTAGGCCGCAGGTGGGGTGCCCTGACTGCGGTCGTTGGCATTGTAGGATATACGCTTCTTATCGGCGGTGAACCTGCTGTGGTTCGAGCAGCGATCATGGGTGGATTAGGCGTTTTGGGTGGGATGTTTGGTCGGCGGCAGAACGGGTTAAACAGCCTTGGCCTGGCTGCAATGCCAATGTTATTGATCAACCCCAACCTGCTGTGGGATATTGGCTTCCAATTATCAGCAGCTGCTACACTTGGATTAATCTTATATGCCCAACCCCTGGAAGAAAGATTCATCCTGATTGCCAGTAAACGGATGCCAGAAGAACGGGCACAAAAATTAGTCGGTCCTGCGAGCGAATTCTTATTGTTCACACTTGCTGCCCAGGTCATGACCCTGCCGATCATTGCCTACCACTTTGGGGGTGTTTCGTGGCTGGCTCTGATCGCCAACCCACTGATCCTGCCGCCCCAATCCCTTGTGCTGATACTGGGCGGCTTAGCCCTGCTGACCGGAATAATATTACCAGGTTTGGGAAAAATTATCGCCATCCTGGCTGCTCCCTTTGTACGCTACACGGTGCACATGGTCAGCTGGTTAGCCCACCTCCCCGGAAGAGATGTCACACTGCCAAAATTCCATGTCCTCTGGCTGGTGATCTTTTACGTTGTGCTGTTCATAGTCACCCTGTTGCCACGCGAACAGCGCAAAACCATTTTCAATAAGGCTTTCTCTTTTCAAATGGGATTAGTGCTGCTGGTTGGCGGCGTATTCTTTATGTGGAACCGGGTGCTGACCATCCCTGATGATCGATTACATCTAACCTTATTGGATGACAAAGGGACATATTTGATTCAGAGTCCTGCTGGCAACGCCGTTCTCGTTGGCGGCGGGGAAAGCCCATCGCACTTAAAACAGGTGCTTGGTCAGTTCCTCCCAGCGGACGATAACAAACTGAACGCTGTCATCGTCGGGAGTGCAGCTCTTGATGATCTGAACGGCTTAACAGATGGGCTCCCCCACACACAGGTTGAGATGGTGTTATGGGGAGGGGACCCAGAGGTCAACCGAACCAGTGCGGCAGTGTATACCTCATTTTTTAACAGGACCGTGCCCATTTCTGCCATGGAAATCGGTCAACTTTTAGATCTCGGAGAAGGCGTTTTGTTACACGTTCTGTGGGTGGGCGAACGCGGTGCTGTCTTATGGCTGGAATGGCACAATTTCACAGCCCTTTTGCCAACCGGCAAAGTCGAAGATCACTGGCTGTCCACGCCATTGCCCCCGCAGGTTATCCTTCTACCAGATGATCTGAAGGCTGAAACCTTACCTTTACCCATCCTCAATAACTGGGCCCCTAGCGTTCTGCTCTTGCCTTTAGAAGAGACAGATCTCCCCCTGCAAGGTGAATATGAACTATTCTCGCTGTTAGAGAACGATCCCCTGGTGAGTACGCTTGAATATGAATGGGTTCGCATCGACACAGATGGCAAACAGTTGTGGGTGCATGGTGAGTAATGCCCCTTGAACGACCTATTAGGTAAAATTAAAAAAATAACCGACATTAATTTGTCCAAGATACCAAGTCCCCCCTGAGATCAAATGAGAATCACATCTCAGGTATGTTAGAAATGAGCCGCAAAACTTGAGAGGAAATATTCATCATGTCAAATCATTTACCTCAAACATATCACATAGATCAAGACCTGATCCTGGCGCAGCAGTTGGGAGCCCCCATCGTGGCACTAGAATCAGCAGTGATCACCCACGGCCTGCCCTATCCCGAGAACCTCAACACCGCCCGTGAGCTTGAGGCAGCGGTACTTGAGAACGGTGCCAACCCGGCCACCATCGCTCTGCTGGAAGGCAAGATACACATTGGCCTGATGGGGCAGCAATTAGAAAAATTAGCCAACCTGGAAAAAACCCGCAAGATCTCACTGCGAGATTTCGGAATTGCTTTGGCACGCGGGCAGAGCGGGGGCACTACCGTGGCAGCTACCCTTTTCGCAGCCACCCAGGCGGGGATTCACGTTTTTGCCACTGGTGGGATCGGTGGGGTGCACCGAGGTGCGCCTTTTGATGTCTCAGCTGACCTGCCGCAGCTGGGGAAATCCCCTGTGCTGGTAGTGTGCGCGGGTGCCAAGGCGATCCTGGATTTACCCGCAACCCACGAGGTATTGGAAACCCAGGGAATACCAATTATCGGTTTCCAGACAGATGAGTTTCCCGCCTTTTATTCTGCCAGCAGTGGTTTACCCGTTGACCAACGTGTGGAAACGCCAAAAGAAGCTGCCAAAATCGCCCTGAAAGCCTGGGAGGCGGGGTTGCAGTCAGCAGTATTGCTGGTGGTACCACCTCCAGCGGAAGCAGCAATGCCAGCTAGCTCAATGGAAGCAACTATCCAAACCGCGCTGGCTGAAGCCGTTAAACAAGGCATCCACGGCGCAGCCACCACACCATTTCTCCTCAGCCGTGTGAGTGCTTTAACCGGCGGCGAGAGCCTGCACGCGAACCTGGAACTGTTGCGAAAGAATGCCCGCGTCGCTGCTCAGGTCGCCGTCGCGATGAGAAATATTAATCAACCGGGAGCTTTTTAAGGTTAGGTTAATCTGCGGATGTTGGTCGGGGTGTACGCGTCTTTGTAGGTGTGAGGGTCATCGTCACAGTGGATGTGGGCCAGAGGGTTTCAGTAAACGTCATTGTGGCTGTTTTTGTGGGTGTCTGTGAGGGTGTAAATGTCTGTGTCGGTGTGGGGGTGATGGAAGGGACAGGCGGTTCCCCGACCACAGTAAAGAAGCCAGAAACCTTCCATTCTCTACCAACAAATATCTGAACTTCATAAAGACCTGGTGTCCATTGGTCGCTGGGGGGATTCCAATCGGTGTAGCCATAGCCACCAGAACCGCCATCCCAGGGTTTGGTCTCAAAGTGAACAAGCTCATCCTCCCGATACCATAACGCACTCCATTGAACGCCTACCGTCATGTTGTTATAGCTGAAGGTGCCAAAAAGATGACCGACTGGATTCTCAAATTCAAGTGTAGGGGCAATCGGCGATAGATCATCGCCAATGTGTTGGGAGAAATCAAGAGCGCTGAAAACAGCATCTGGGTTGGGTGTGACCTCTGCTTCAAAGAAGTCTTCAATATCATTGGGTAGGCTGGGTGTGCTTGTGATTGAGAGCGTCTCTGTGATGGTCGGTGTGAGTGTAATCGTGGGAGTCAATGTAATCGTCGGCGTGATCGTTATCGTTGGTGTTTGGGTGACCGTAGGCGATGGTGATACAAATTGATAAACGACTGGTTCGGAATAGTTTAGAACCGCCCACGTCAGGGGAATCAACACGATAGCCATAATGATCAAACGCCAACCCCGCACCATGCGATCGTGCCTTTTCCGGTAGAACGGGACTTTCCGACTTTTGATGATATATTTGATACCAAAAAATAAAGTTAAAACAGCCGCCAACCCCATGATGATAACTGCTGTCAGTACAGTTGAATGTATGTCAATTTGTGGCATTAATCGGCTTTCCGGCAATCATTTCGAATTATAGCCTATTTTACTGCCGTATTGTGGTTTGAATATGGGTTGCTCAAAGTCCAATCACATATTGATGGCGACTGTGAATGAAGAATTAGCGGACTTTTAAGGCTTACTTTTGGTAAAATTCTATTGAGACCAACAACCATCAGTTTAGTTGACACTCTCGATGGTTGTTCCACCAATCACCATTATTGGAGACTGCTTGCGTTTAGACGTTGATTCACTCCTGAGAGATCGATATAGGATCATAAAAAAACTCATCCAAAGCGGCATGGGGATTCTGTACTTAGCCCATGATGAGGCTCTCAACGTAGATGTGGCCGTTAAGGAAAATCAATACACAACAGCTGGTCACTCACACCAATTCCATCAGGAAGCAACCATATTGGCAAGATTAAGACACTCGAATCTACCCAGGGTTATCGACCATTTTGTGATCGAGGGACAAGGCGAATACCTGGTCATGGACTACATCGAAGGCATGAACCTGCAGGAAAATTTAGAGAGCCGTGGGAAACCACTCCCAGAATCAGAAGTGGTAAAAATTACAGCTGTCATTTGCGATGCCCTGGAATACCTGCATTCGCGGAAGCCCGCCATTATCCACCAGGATATTAAACCCGCAAACATAATTACGACACCTGGAGATGATGTCATGTTAGTGGACTTCGGCCTGGCGAAGCCTTATGAACGTGGCAAGGTGTTTGAGAACAGTGTACAGGGTGTGACTGCGGGCTATTCCCCAATTGAACAATATGGCTCAGACACGGATGTGCGCAGTGACATTTATACCTTAGGTGCCACAATGTATACTCTCCTGACCGGACAAATCCCCCTTGAAGCCATCGAACGGGCGGTTGGAGATGATGAACTTCAGCCGATCAAGCAGATCAATCCCGCAATCTCCAAATCTATCCAAGATGTGATTGAGAAGGCCATGGCCGTCATGGCCGAGGATAGATTTCAATCCGTTAATGATTTTCGGATTAAGCTTTTTGAAGCTCATCCCTTCCTTGACACTTCGAAAGACAAATCGCTGCCTGATGAAGTGGGTGATCAAATTGGACAAACAACTACCCGTCTTAATGCGGAACCGGGCCAGGGCACCTCCAAAACAAATAAGAAGAAACGTATATGGTTATGGCTGCTACCCTTGATCGCTGTTGTGTGTGCTGCTTCAGCCACCGCATTGATATATCTTACAAACCAATCTTGGGGTAGTCGCTTGTTTCACCCTTCCCCAATTGAAACCCAGCCCATTGTCACGTTGGCTGAACAAATCCAGCTTTCATCTCCTACAACACAGTCATCAACGATGCTGCCATCAGCTACCACAGCCAATATGGATGCCATTCCAGCGGTAATCACCACACAAGCACAAACTGCAACCACTTTACCAGAAGGAACACCCCAAGGTGGGGGACAGGGACAGATCGCGTTTGTCTCAGAACGTACCGGCCTCCCACAGATATATCTGATCAATGTTGATGGATCCGGGTTAGTCCAGGTCACCTCTAAAAATGAGGGTGCCTGCCAGCCTGAGTGGTCACCGGATGGATCGTCAATGGCATTCATTTCGCCCTGTGAGGGAAACAAAGAACAGTACGATGGTGCGAGTATCTTTGTGGTCAGTTTTGAGTCGGAAAGCACCAGCCAGATTTCAACACTGGGCTCTGGTGATTATGACCCAGCCTGGTCGCCGGATGGAAGACAGCTGGCATTTACATCTTTGCAAACGGGAAGACCACAGGTTTTCATCTATGATTTTGAAACAGGCGAAGCACAACTCTTGATGAATAGGACCATGGTCAACCGCATGCCGGTATGGTCACCCGATGGGAGTCAGATCGTGTTTGTAACACCCAACCCTGATAACAACCTTCCCACCTTATTTATCGTAGATTCAGCAGGACAAGAGAATCCCCGGACGATTCTGGGTAGTGCTTATCGAGAAACTTACCGCCCTGACTGGTCGCCTGAAGGTGAGATGATCGTATTCGATCTGGGTGAGGAAGGGCAAATAGGCAGCAGGCTGCTTCCGAATAATCAAAATATTCCAATCAGTACCCCACTTGAAATCATTGAAAACCCCGGCTTCTCTCCAGATTCACAATGGCTGGTTTGCAACGGTGTAATGGATATCCCAGGGCAAGACATCTTTCTAATGCCGCGTACTGGCACTGGTTTATCACGTCTGACAAACAACCCTGCAAATGATTACCAGCCTGCCTGGCGACCGTAACACCCTTTAATATCAACATCAGACAGAATTTGATTAACCGTTTTCAGAACCAAGCCAGACAAATTGGAAAGGTGCTAAAGTCAGGCTTGCCTTTTTATCAAAAGTGTCGCCAGTCACAAGGTCTTTGAAAGGTGCTTGCAATCCAATCAGCCTGAGTGAATCATGGGGAATGACCTGAGGGAAATCACTGAAATTGTTCAAAATCCACAATTGCGTTGATCCTTGTCTCCGCTTAAAACCAAAGATGTGCGGATTTTCGGTGTGAATGAACACAGGTGGTTCCCCGCTGAGCACTGGCGAGTTTTTCCTGAGCCGAATTATCTGCAGCAGCCCATGATAAATTCTTCCTGGAATGGATTCGGGATCCTTTCGCAAGGCATAAAACACTGGGTCAGCAGAAGAGCGGTGGACCCAGCGACTGTCATCAGCTTTGGCAAGGTCATCACGATAACTGTAGTCATTTAACGTGCCAACTTCATCTCCCAGATAGATCAAAGGAATCCCGCCAATTGTTAGAATCACATTGTGGATCATGAGAATCCGTTGAATGGCCAAATCGACTTCCGTGGCTGTCTCTTCGGTCAGCGCCTTTTCAAGCCCAGCCAATGAGGCGCATGTACCAGAGATACGGGCATCTCCTGTTTTGGGATTTTCCTGAAAAGCCAGCCCCCGCCCAAAACTCCCCTCAAATCGCCCCGTGTAGAATGCATTTAGAAATAAACGATGGTCAAAGGCGTTGATCCCTAGGGCTGCGGCATCCTCATCGGAGAAGGTCCAACCGATATCATCGTGACAGCGCACATAATTTACCCAGGCACACCTCTTGGGAATATTAAAACGTTCCTGCATTGATTGATACAACAAGTCGACTTCCCGGGTGGCCAGGGTGTTCCACAAGAGTGCCATCAGGAGCGGGTTATAGGATAGCTGACATTCATCTTCTCGAATGTAATGTGCGACTTCATCCGGGTGGACGATTGCTTCTGATTTAAACAGAAGTGCTGGCGCTGCAATACGAGCGATGGCATTATAGGCTTGAATGATCATATGCGCTTCTGGCAAGTTTTCACAATCTGTCCCCAAGGACTTCCAGATGAATGCCACCGCATCTAAGCGTAAAATCTCCACACCCTGGTTAGCTAAGAATAGCATTTCTCCAGCCATACGGTTGAATACCTCAGGATTGGCGTAATTTAGATCCCATTGGTTGCTGTGGAAGGTTGTCCAGACCCACTTCTCGACATCTTCAAAATAAGTAAATGCTCCCGGGTGCTCTTCCGGAAAAATCTCCCTTAAATGAACTTCGTATGCATCAGGCGTGGTGCGATCATCATACATCCGATAATACTTCTGAAAGTCAGCGTCCCCCTGGCAAGCCCGCTGCGCCCAGATATGTTCGTTGGAGGTGTGGTTAAAGACAAAATCCAATACCAGGCTGATGCCCACAGATCGCAGCTCGTCTGCTAACTTGCGCAGCTGAGCCATTGTGCCTAAATCAGGGTTCACATCACGGTAGCTGCTGATAGCGTATCCACCGTCATTTTCCCCTTCCGGGGAACGGAACAGAGGCATAAGATGCAGATAGGTCAGCCCCAGTTCATTGAAATATGGAATTTTCTTGTGGATACCTTCAATGTCATTGGCAAATAGATCAACATAGCAAACACCACCCAGCATATGATGATCCTGGAACCATGTCGGCTGTGCTTCACTTTCAGCATCCAATGTTTTGAGTTCATCTGAACGCTGCACCCAGGCTTCAGTGACGGTCATCAACAACGATTCGAGATGATAGAAAAAATCATATTGATCGCTGTACAGGTGTACAAGGATTTTAAACAGGGGGATGAATTGTGTTTTCAATCGTTTCAAGAATGACGTCCAATGATCTGGGTTTTGCGCCTTAAACGTTGAAAACGCTGAATCCAAACGCGGAAGCAGCCTTTCCAGCGATCGTGAAGCTTCTGCTTCTAAATTTATCGTTTCATTAATAGGTTGGATCACTTGATAGCATCCATTTTTCTAGGTAAGATCAACTTAGATTTGATTAATATTGAATAGCATCTTGTACATCCAGAAATGCATCCAGCTGGGCGGATGACGGTAAAGCAGAGATCGCGCCCAGCCGGGTTGTGGTGAGTGCGCCAACAGCATTCGCACGTCGTCAAATTTCAACCAATAGGTCTTCAGCCAGCCATACTTGCTGAAATTTAAGCAAACCACTGATGAGCCCCGCCA
>JAYELT010000020.1:16876-18626 GCA_034717715.1 Chloroflexota bacterium
AATCATCTATTCACGAGATATATATGCAGCCGCCGATTCAGTGCAAATCATGCCAGGTAAGCAAATTTCGCCAATTAGCATTCGCTGTGACAATCCGATCTTTCGAATATCAACTATGCCTAAGTTGTCTCTCTCTTGATGAGCCTTAATGGAAGCCGAATATGTCTGAGCGGTCGATCGGGATCTTTCAAGCGAGCGAGCAAGATTTCCACAGCTAAACGACCGGATTCATCCAGATTTTGATGAATGGTACTCAAACCGAAATAATCAGCGAGATCCAAATCGTCAAAACCAAGGACAGCTAAGTCCTCAGGCACGCGAAATCCTAATTTTCTGGCTTTATTGACCACACCCACAGCCTGCAGATCCGTAGCAGCAAAGATAGCGCTTGGTGGTTTGGGAAGGCGCAACATTGACTCAATTTTATCTTCCGCATCTTTCACAGCATACCTCGATTTGCAGATATATTCTTGGGGAAGCGTCAATCCATGTTTGGCAAGACCCTGCTCAAACCCTTTCAATCGCAGGGTTATTGGAAAGATCGCATAAGCGCCAAAATCAGAGGTGTCGCCTATGAAGCCTAGGCGGTTATGACCTTTCTCGATCAAATAATCTGCAGCCATTTCACCGCCAGCTATATCATCAATCTCAACAGAATTAAGGTCTGATCGAGGAAATTCGATCAGAACGGTTTCAAGGTTGTTATTTATCAACTTCGCAGCGGATTCATCATTGACGCGTAACGACAACAAGATCAACCCTTGAAGATGCCCTGTAATAGGCAGGGTCGCTAAATAATAATTGAGATGTTCAATTGATTCAATCGTAAAGATAGTTAGCTCATAACGTGTTGGAAGCAGCCCTTTTGCCACCCCTCGCAAACGTTGGACAAAGGCAGGTGCTGTAAAAAAAGGTGTGAGTACACCAATCCTGGCAAAATCTTTCATTGCGCGGGCTCTGGCTTCTGCTTTGGGAACAAAACCAAGACTGTCAATGCTTTCCTGTACACGATCCCGAGTGGCGTCTGTGACATTCGGGCTAGCATTGATCACCCGAGAAACAGTGGAGATACTGACACCAGCAGCTTTAGCCACATCATAAATCGTCGGGGGGCGATTAAATTTGGGAGACATCATAAAATAAGTTTTCGGGATAAGTCATGAAACTGCTTCCATAAAAGTGTTTCCACACCAATATTAACATAGAGTTTTTTTTATGTCAATCAAAACCCCAATAATCGTGTGCTTTCTTACAAGCACATCATCGAAGCGTTAATAACGCACTAAAACGACTGCAACTAGATTACGTTGACCTGGCTTTTGCACATCGACCAGATCCCGAAACACCAATCGAAGAGACTGTGTTTGCGTTCAACCAGGTAATCCGGGAAGGTAAGGTTTTTTATTGGGGAATTTCCGAATGGTCAGCGGCAGAGATAATGCGTGCCACAGATTTTGCTCGACGTAACAGTTTGAGACCCCCTTCAATGGAGCAACCTCAATACAATATGCTCCATCGCAAACGTTTCGAGGAAGAATACGCACCCCTCTACAAAGAACTCGGTTACGGTACCACAACCTGGAGCCCTTTGTACGGCGGTTTACTCACCGGGAAATACAACAAAGGCAAGACCCCAGAAAAAAGCCGCGCAGCATTAAAAGAGTTTGGTTGGTTCAAGGAACGTGCCCAAGATTAATCTCTATTGGAGGTAACCCGCAAACTCGCAAAAGTCGCTGAGGACCTTGGGATA
>JAYELT010000021.1:0-18409 GCA_034717715.1 Chloroflexota bacterium
TGGAATCATATCAAATCCAACGACAAGTTCGTTTTGCTGAACTTTTCTCATCTGAAGATATAAAAAAACTGCGTCCTGCTGCCGTTATCATTCCACTCTTACAGGTTGAAAGACAATGGCATGTTTTACTGACTCAACGGTCTCAAGTATTGGTGGAACACAGCGGGCAGGTTGCTTTTCCTGGTGGGGCAAGAGAATTTACGGATAACAGCCTCCAGACAACCGCTTTGCGTGAAATGAGAGAAGAGATCGGTATTGATCCCATAGATGTACATATCTTTGGACATCTTGGTGATATACCTGTGATTACGGGTTACCTTGTTCGTTTATTTGTCGGGCAGATCCCCTGGCCTTATAATCTCACAGTCAATCATAGTGAGGTGGAAAGTACTTTTATCATTCCCCTTGTATGGCTGATTAATCCGAGCCATCACTCAACGCGATATCGAAGCTATGCGGAAAGAGAATTTCCGGTTCTTTTCTTCGAAAAATTCCAGGGTTATCAATTGTGGGGGGCCAGTGCTGAAATGATGATGATTTTCATGGGGGCATTGGACTTAATTTAACTGTCATAAATTAAGAGAAAAAGAGATGCTTTTTTGTGCATCTCTTTTTATTTTTCTAATTCAGGATGAGGATCATTCTTCTGATTCTGAGTCCTCGTCTCTCTTGCCTTTTTCGATCACCTCAGGCTCAATTTCTTCTTCAAGTAGTTCCGCAAGTTCCCCTTCTTCCTCTTCTTGTTCTTCTTCTTCTTCGATTGTCACGTAAGTCACACCTGCGATGAGTTCATCGGGGTCGGTTAACACCTCTATATTGTCTGGGAGGAGGAGATCCTTTACATAAATCACACTTTCCATGTCAACAAGTACGCTTGCATCAACCTCGATCCTTTCGGGCATATCTTGAGGAAGACATTCTATCTCCAATTCGGAGACTCCAGTGACAACCACTGCAGACATGTTTATCTCAGCAGGTGATTGGCCGATCAACTCAATTGGAACAGCAGTTTGGAGCTTGTCTGTCAACGATACTGCCATAAAGTCTACGTGGCGGAGTGTGCCATAGATGATGTCCTTTTGAGCTTCACGAAGAACAACAGGATAGTCCTCACCTTCCACATGTAATGTGATAAGGCTGGATCCAGTCAACTTGTTTATTGTCTTGGAAGATTCTTTCAAATCAAGTTGGATCAATACAGGTTCAATCCGCTCTTTGCCAATCCTGCCGTAAATAATTCCCGGAAGGAAGCCTTGTCGGCGTAGTTGACGAACCTGTTTCCCCTTTATCGTGCGCTTTTGTGCTTCTAACATTATTTTATCAGTCATTTTTTCATCCTTCGAACGCCTCTCACCCTTATAGCTTGGGTTACCATTGTTCTATGATAGATATATTGGGCTTCTATGCTGGGTCGTACCAGCAACAGTGGATTCTATCCGTATCATGTGGAAAGGTCAAGAACATAAGGTGTGATGGTTTGAGTACATGTTTGGTTATGTTAGCAATCGTTTTCGAGTAAAATTGAACATGATAACATTGTTTATCAACGTAGAAGAGAGACTAATCGTGAACAAATTTATGAGGGTCCTGATTTCCCTGAGTATTTTATCTGTAGTCACCAGTGCTTGCACACAAGCATCAGTTGAACCAACGGTTGAGGTGATAGAAAAACCAGTTGAAGAAACAGAGGTTGTATTAGAGACAGAGAGTATTGCGGAAACTGAAACGCAAGAACAAACCAGTCAAAAGGATAATGTTCTTTATGTCAACCTGACCTGGCATCAGCATCAACCTTTGTATTATAAAGATACTGAGGGAATATATACCCGACCTTGGGTGCGTGCGCATGCCACAAAGGATTATTTGGACATGGCTCAAAAAGTAGCGGAATTTGAGGATATTCACGTCTCATTTAACTTTACTCCTTCATTAATTCGTCAGTTGAATGATTTGTCTTCTGGTGCAAAAGATAAGTATTGGGTACTGGGAGAAAAATCGGTTTCTGAACTAACAGATGCGGACAAACGATTTATCCTTGAGCGATTCTTTGATGCAAATTGGACAAATATTATTGGATGTTATCCACGATTTCAAGCCTTACTGAATAAACGCGGTGGATCAGACGAAGCAAGTATTCAGGCGGCTCTTGACTCTTTCACGGACCAGGATTTCCTGGATTTGCAGGTTTGGTTCAATTTAGCCTGGTTTGATCCTGCTTATTTAGCAGAAGCACCGCTTGTTTCACTTGTGGAAAAGGGTGAAGGATTTGATGAATCCGATAAGGAAATCCTCTTTACAAAGGTCCTTGAGGTTTTGAGGTTGGTTATCCCCTATCACAAGCATCTCCAGGATTCTGGGCAAATCGAAGTTACAACGACACCTTATGGCCATCCTATCTTGCCTTTGATCTTTGATAATCAGCTTGCATTGGTTGGAAATCCAAGTGCTGATATGCCCTCAATGAGGTTTAGCTATCCACAAGATGCTGATGTGCATCTGGCTAAAAGCGTAGATATGTATGAAGAAAATTTTGGACGCGGGGTGCGAGGTTTATGGCCCGGTGAAGGCTCTGTTGCACAGGAAATTGTCCCATTGATCGCAGGTGCAGGCTACACTTATATGCAATCAGGTGAACCTGTTTTGGCAAAATCTTTAGGAATTAATTCCTTTACGCGAGATTCACAAGGTTTCGTCCTGGAAGCTGATGATCTTTATCGACCTTATATGGTGGGTGATGAATCAGGCAATCAGGTAGCGATATTTTTTAGAGATTGGACTCTTTCAGATAGTATCGGTTTTGTTTATACCGGGATGAGTGGTGAAGAAGGTTCTGCCGATCTGGTAAGTCATCTTGAAGCTATCCAGGTTGATTTTATTGAAAACGGAACTCCAGGACCGCATATCGTCAGTATTATCCTGGACGGTGAAAATGCCTGGGAATATTATCCTAATGATGGCAACGATTTTCTGAAGGCACTTTATCAAAAACTATCGGAGAGTGAATCCTTACAGATGGTTACTCCCTCAGAGTATCTGGAAATGTTTCCAGAGCAACGCATACTTGATGATCTTTTCCCTGGGGCGTGGTTCAGTGCAAATTATGACACCTGGATTGGTGAAACAGAGGAAGCGATCGCCTGGAATTACCTCGCTCAAGTTCGTGAAGATTTAGCCCAATTTGAGACGGGTGAGATTACTGTGGATGAAAATGCCTTAGCGGCAGCTTTTGATTTTATGTATCTGGCTGAGGGGTCTGACTGGTTCTGGTGGTATGGTGATGATCAGGATTCAGGACAGGATTCGTATTTTGATGAGGGATTTCGAGCGCTCCTGGCTGGTGTTTATCAATCATTGGGTGAGGAAGTTCCTTTATTCCTCCAGGTTCTAATAATCCAGGCGCAACCTGTCACAGCAACTCGTCCTTTTAGCACAGTTAGCACACCGAAAATCGATGGCATATCTGATGCCGCCTGGGATTCAGCAGCATATTATCAGATTGATGTTGATTCAATCATAAAGGGTGTCTATGCTACTCTGGATAAAGAGAATATTTATCTGCGGTTGGACGTGTCACAACCATTGGTAGATGAGGAGGTTGGGTTTTATTTTAACATCACGGATTCTGATCAGAACACTTCTGCTTTTGGGGATGATCAAGAGACAATGTTAGGGTTCAATGCCAATAAACTCATCAAATGGACAGGGGATGGATCAGTCGATATCTTTGAAGTCATTGACGAAGGATGGGATGTTGTTGAGCCAGGTGTTGGGAGTGCAGCGAACTCGGATACGAGTATTGAAATCTCTCTGCCATTGGTCTCCCTGGGCGAACTCTCTGCTGGGGATAGACTTAAATTCAATGTGGTTTTCGGGTCAGATGGTGATATTGTTCCTGTTTCAGGACCTGCCCAAATCACGATGCCTGACCTGGGTGAAGGCGATAGTGTTCTCGTGGTTAAAGATCCCGTAGGAGATGATTTCGGGCCGGGAACCTATACGTACCCTACAGAGGGTGTTTTTAAAGAATCGGTTTTTGATGTTGACCTTTTCACAGTGGGATATGACACTGAGGATCTCATTCTGGCCTTTGAATTCGTCGGACCGATTGAAAACCCGTGGGGGTCTTCCATCGGTCTTTCCATACAGACAATGGATGTTTATATTGATATAGATCCTGGATCCGGTACAGGCGCTCGGATGTTATTACCTGGACGGAATGCTGCCCTCGTTGAAGGTTCAGGTTGGGATATTGCGGTTTGGGCTGAGGGTTGGAGTTCACAAGTTGTTCAGGTAGACCCGGAGACGCTTGCTCCGAAGAATTACACAGAAGCTTCAAGTGCGATGAAAATTATTGTTGATCCTGCCCAGAATGCTGTTGTGATCCGAGTTCCACTTGTTTTCCTGGGTGAAGGTGATCCTGTAGATTGGGCATATGCGGCTGTCGTTTTGGGCCAGGAAGGATATCCAGCGGAGGGCGTCTGGCGGGTGCGTGATATTGCAAAAAGCTCCGCCCAATACCTTTTTGGAGGTGGTCCATCTGATGCCAATCATACTCGGATTATTGATTTGATCCTGGCTGAAGATGCACAACAGGGCCAGGCCGAAATTCTTTCCAATTATCCAAGCAGTCAGGACGGTGTGGATGGCCTTGGTCCAGATGATTTTGCACAGGTGCCCATGCTTTTTAATAGTGAAGATTGAGTCAAAGTGATGGTTTTTCTATTACCGATCACCCTAATATGAATGTTGAGGTTGAAGAAATGAATTCAAAATATCCTGGTATCCAAATAGATAAAAATAAGCGAGAAACGGTAGAGGTCGTTATGACTGATGGCACCATCCTCAGCGGACCTCGCCATACGCCAGTAGGTGAATTCATGAAGGTCTATCAAAACCCTGGTGCACCGTTGATTGTTGGTGCGATTGTGAACAACGATCTACGGGAACTAACCTATCCGGTCTCAGCAGATGCAACAGTCAATCCTATCAATATGTCCGATTCGGACGGTGCCAGGATATATCGCCGGTCCTTGACTTTTTTATTGGAAGTAGCATTTTTAGAGCTCTTCTCTGAGTGGACCTTGACGATTGATCATTCTGTTTCCTCAGGGGCATATTTCTGCCATGTACCCGAGCAGCAGCCCTTCAAGGGTGAAGCATTGGATGAACTTGAGGTTCGCATGCGTGAGTTGGTGGATGAAGATGCACCATTGGTTAGGGAAAAGGTATCTTTAGATGAAGCTAAAGCGTTTTTTCGCAAGCATGGTCAGGATGATAAGTTGCGATTGCTGAATTACCGACATGGAAATGATCTGGTTTTGTATGAATTAAAAGGCAAGCGAGACTATCATCATGGCTATATGGTTCCGTCAACGGGTTATTTGAGGTTGTTCGACCTTCACCTGGTTGGCTCAGGCTTTGTGCTGCGTTTTCCGCGACGCCATGCACCGGACACTTTGTCTCCGATGAAAAGTTACCCAAGCCTTCTGTCAACTTTTCGCCAATATGGGGATTGGTTAGAGAAGCTGGGTATTCAGAGTGTGGGCGCATTGAATGATGCAATTGGAGAGGGACGAGCTGCTGAGGTAATTCTTGTTTCGGAAGCATTGCATGTGCAGCAGGTATCCAGCATTGCAAATGCGATAAAAAAAGAAAAAGAAAAACTTCGCGTGATTCTGATCGCTGGCCCAACTTCCTCCGGAAAGACAACCTTCTCAAAACGCTTAGCCATCCAGCTGCTAACAGAAGGCATTTCACCGTTTGCGTTGGAAATGGACAATTACTTTGTCAATCGAGAGGATACACCCAAAGATTCAAATGGTCAATACAATTTTGAACACCTTGATGCACTCAACAGGTTGATGTTAAATGAACACATTGAGAAATTGATCAAGGGGGAGCGCGTTCAATTAAGACATTATGATTTTCATAATGGTATTAATCAACTCGGAGAAGAAGTTCAGCTTGAACCTGGCCAGATGATCATTTTGGAGGGGATTCATGGTTTGAACCCCAGGTTGTTGGAGGGTTTTCCACCCGAACAAACATTTAGAATCTACGTTTCATGCTTAACTCAGCTGAACCTCGATCGCCATAATCGGATTTCTACCACTGACACCAGGGAATTGCGCAGGATCCTTCGGGACGCACGTGATCGTGGATACACAGCACAACAGACAATCACTCAATGGGAGAATGTACGACGAGGAGAAAAAGCACACATTTTTCCTTATCAGGAAAATGCAGATGTTATGTTTAATTCCGCACTCGTTTATGAATTGACAGCGCTTAAGCCACTTGTGGAACCTTTACTCAGACAAGTTCCATACGGTACAAAGGAATTTATTGAAGCAAAGAGGTTGTTTAAATTCCTGCAGTGGTTCGTACCGATTGATCCTAATTTAATTCCTGATAATTCGATTCTGCGCGAGTTTATTGGCGATTCGATCTTAAAGGGGTTTAAGATCTGGCAGCATCGGCCAGAGTGAAATTTTTAATTAATAAGAGGGCATTTCCCCGCAGCTTGCTGCGGGGATAAGGATTTCAAAGATTTTGGTTTTACTATAAGAAAAAACGGGTGATGTCAAAATCACCCGTTCTTAATCAGCATAATATGGGGGTTATTTTAGGTTTTCTTTGACAACTCTTGCCAATCGTTGGATGCCTTCCATGATCAATTCAGGTTTTGCGTTTGAAAAATTCAACCGCATCGTATTTTCTCCTCCACCTAGGGGGTGGAATGGCCCGCCGGGCACAAAAGCAACTTTCGACTCAACGGCAGATTTAAAGATGGCTCCTGTGTCGATTGTTTCAGGTAACGTTACCCATAAGAATAACCCACCTTTTGGTCTGGTCCATCGAATGCCATCGGGCATATATTGTTCAAGTGCTTTGATCATGATATCACGACGTTCTTTGTAGGTTTTTCGGATTGTGTGGATATGGGTTCTCATCCATGAGTTGTTAGCAACTTGATAAACCAAATATTGTGTGAATGTCGATGTATGCAGATCGCAGCCTTGTTTGGCTTGAACCAATTTTTTGATTACTTCAGTGGGAGCAATGACCCAGGCAAGACGCAGTCCGGGTGCGAGGATCTTTGAGAATGTGCTGGTATAGATCACATTTCCGCCATATATAGGAACTTCTTTTGCTCTCATTTCATCATCCAATACCACTACAGGGGGCAGGTGTTCACCTTCATAGCGAAGTTGTCCGTAAGGATCATCTTCTACGATCGGTACGCCATAGGCATCCGCCATAACAACGAGCTGCTTTCTGCGCTTTCGCGAAAGTGTTGCACCTGTGGGATTCTGAAAGTTTGGAAGCACATAAATAAATTTTATGCCTATTCGCAACCTTGATTCGAGCAAGTCCGTCCGCATACCATCATCATCGAATGGGATGGTGACATATTTAACACCATAAGCATTCCAAGCTTGGATGGCACCAAGGTAAGTGGGGGATTCCACCAAGACTCGATCACCACGATTGATAAATATCCTTCCGAGAAGATCCAGTGCCTGTTGTGAACCGGATGTGATCAGAACGTTGTCAGAAGAGATTTGGATGCCATATTTCGTGGCATTCCGGGCGATCATTTCACGAAGGGGTTGATATCCTTCTGTTGTGCCATATTGTAGGGCGGATTGACCCATTTCAGATAATACAATATCGGCAGCTTCCTTGAATTTTTCGATTGGGAAAACTTCAGGTGCAGGCAGTCCTCCAGCGAATGAGATAACGTCCGGTAAAGAGGTGAGTTTGAGCAGTTCACGAATCGCTGAACTTCCAATATTATCCGTTCTCAGGGCGTATCTTTCGTCCCATAACGTGTGCATAAATCGTTTCTCCTTATTTTGGAAATCGTTTGATGATGGTTACCCGAGTGGGTAAAGTCACTCGGTCGCCTAAGGTGAGATCAGAAGGTGCTTTACCGGCAGTTTGAGGTGAGCCTTGAAAGATCAATAATTCGGTACCTTCTTTGGCAAACTTCTTTGATACGTAAGCTTGACCTGTGAGGGAGCCTTCTGAGTTGACTGCACAGCTGGTGACAGTACCGATGACTTTCCCATGATTATCAATGACAGGATCACCGAGATGCGCCATGCGAGTGTGTTTTTCATGGAATTTGAAGCGCACGACAACACTATCTCTGTTGGCTTCCTGCTGGAGGTATGCTTGTCGCCCAACAAACCATGGTTTATATGTTTTAACAAACCGACTAAATCCTGCCTGCCCGACCCCAAGGTTTAGCATACCACCCATCTCGTGTCCATAAAGGGGCAGTCCTGCCTCAGTCCGCAATGAATCACGGGCACCCAGGCCACAAGGTTTAAGCCCCAGATTTTCACCCACCTTGAGTAAAGCTTGCCATAACGCAACAGCTTTTTCTGGGTGGACAAAAAGCTCAAACCCCATCCTTTCACCTGTATACCCTGTACGTGAGATGATCAGATCAATACCATTCAGCTTCACTTCACAAAGCTGAGCCCATTTTAATCCCAGGATTGCCTGGCGGTTCTCCGGTGAACAATCTAATTTAAGTAAGATATCATGTGATTTTGGACCCTGCAAGGCAATATCGACACGTCTATCTGATCCTGCCTGTTCAGACCGCAAATTGCGGAGAGTCACATTCTTACCAAAGGCAACAGCCCAGGTTGTCTCGTTATCGACTCGATATTTGCCTTCCCGGACACCATTCAACCACGCCCAGTCTTTATCATCATTGGCAGCATTCACCACGGCTAGAAACTTTTCTTTTCCACGTCGATAAACCAAAAGATCATCGATGACATTTGCATCGTGATCAAGGAATTGCGTATAACAAGATTCTCCAACAGCCAGGCTGGTGATATCGTTCCCGCAAACACTGTCTAAGAATACACCAGCATCCGGTCCCTCAGTTTGATAAACACCCATGTGGGTGACATCGAACAATCCAGCAGCTTGACGGACTGCCAAATGCTCCTCAAGGACTGAGGAATACCAAACAGGCATATCCCAACCCGCAAATGGCACCATCTTGGCACCCATCTCTCGGTGTATTTCGTTAAGTGGCGTTTTTTGAAGGATTTCTAACGATTCGGGTTCCCATATGAAGGGAGGTAATGGTTCACCATTGTGTTTGTCTTTTCGAATGCCGATGTAAAAAGGCTTCAGGTTGCTGATACGATTATTTTTAGATATGATTGGGATTTCTGCTTGTACTCCTTCAATTCGCATGGGGCCAGGAACACGCATGAACAAATCCTGATCAAATTTGATATATGCATCTGATAGATCTCGCATCCAGGCGCTGGCTAAACCAGCTTCATTACCGGAGACAGTTAGTATAAAACTGGAAGGTCCTTCAGATTTGATCACACCTTCCACATCCCCTGCACTGGTGTGGATCAGGGTTGGTTGGCTGTCACCATTAGCCAATCCTTCGATATCACTTGAAACGGTATATGACAGAAACAGCCGGATCTGATCCCCGGAAAGGCGGAAACTTGCCCATTCTGTATCCACATTATCATTAATATTATAGAAATGCGGATAACCATGTTTCTTGAGGGTTGTGTCAAAATCAATTGCCTTTTCCGCAAGAGACTCAACTTCAAGTTTCGCTTTCTCAAGCGCTTTGAATTCCACTTTTGCACGACGTTTAGGCGAGCTGGAGCCGGGCATGTTATAGGGTGTGGTGTTTTCGAACAGGTCTGCAATGACGTTCGCAATTGCTCTAAATTCGCCTTCTTTAAAGCCACGTTGTGTCAGCCAGGTTGAGCCAAATCGCACGCCAGTTGCTGAAAAGGCTGATCGATCTCCTGGCATCGTGTTGCGATTTGCAACAATTCCAGCAGCATCCAGGATACGAACACCTATATCGCCAGAAAGGTAAGCGCCATCCTTCGCTTTTATTGATTTACAATCTAGCAGAGCAATATGAGTGTCTGTTCCTCCATAAGGGACACGTATATTGTGCGCCTTGAGCTGATTTGCAAAGGCTATAGCGTTTTTGATAATTTGAGTTTGGAGCTGCTCAAATTCCTTTGTTTTTGCGAGCTTGAAAGTGAGGGCTAGAGCAGCGATCGTGTTGATGTGTGGGCCGCCTTGTTCCCCTGGGAAGACCGCCTTATCAATTTTATTCGCTAGTTTTGGATTGTCAGTGATGATACAGGCTCCGCGAGGGCCGATCATCGTTTTATGCGTCGTAAATGTTATGATGTGGGCAGTCCCAACTGGGGAAGGAATCTGGCCAGCTGTGATCAAACCCGCGATATGCGATACATCTGTCATCAACAGCGCACCGACCTTATCGGCGATCTCCCGGAATTTTTGCCAATCGGGGACCCATGGGTAGCTGGAATATCCAGCTATAATGATCTTTGGTTGGATACGGATTGCTTGCTCGAGGATGGCATCATAATCCAACAATTCAGTTTTTGGATTTACAGAGTAGTGCTGCGCATCATAAATGATCCCAGAACGATTGACAGGTGACCCATGCGACAGGTGGCCGCCGTGTAGAAGGTTCATGCCCATGATCGTGTCACCTGGGGATAGAAAAGCGGTATATACCGCATTGTTAGCAGGTGCACCTGATAGCGGCTGAACATTCACGTATAGATCTTCTGCTTTCAAACCATTCGTCGCGAAGGCTTCAGCACAACGACGTCGAGCTAATGCTTCAACCACATCCACGTATTCCACGCCCTTATAGTAACGTGGGTCACTATAGCGACGATAAGTGCCAATAGCTTTCGTATAGTCAAGAATTTCATCCTCAGTGAAATTCCGGGTTTCTGGTCGTGGGTATCCTTCAGCGTAAATATTTGTAAAACAAGACCCCAGCGTGTTTCTGATTGCGAGTGGGGCGATACTTTCGCTGGGGATCATGATCAAACGCCTTGCCTGACGTTCTTGCTCGAGATGAATTAATTCAAAAAGGCCTGGATCAAGTATATCCAGAGCCTGATTTTGGTGAGAAGCTTGCATATAGAGACTCCTTTTTATGCGATTGATGCGATGACACTGAATTGATATAGACGACTCTATTTTAGTCCTGCTAATGATGTTGGTCAAGGAAAGAAAAACCTTTGAATGCTCATGTTTATCTTTCAGTGTTGATCTCTTTTTGAAATCACAATAACCTTATCTGGTTTCTTATGAATTTTGTGACAATCATCCATTTGAAGAACGAATTCCACTTAATGATTACCCTTTCATGGTCTTGTGTTCGCAACTAGAAATCCATCCTCTGAAAAATATTTGAGACATGGATATTGCAACAAGTTCATGAATTCCATGTTCCCCAATGCTGTGTATGAGATTATAATGCTTTTGGGTTTGATTTTCATTGTAGACGAAAGCAAAGCGTTTGGATGATTTTACCCATCAGCAATTTTGAACCAATATCTAATTGAAAATGACAGAAAAAATATGATCGATTTTAACAATTATCCACTTTCACAAGCTCATGAGGCACAGGGTATAGTTGTTGTAATTGATGTGTTGCGCGCATTCACAACAGCAGCATTTGCCTTCGATGCTGGTGCAGATAAGATTTACCTTGTAGCGAGGGTAGAGGAAGCTATTCAGCTAAGAGATAAAATTCCTGGAAGCCTGATAATGGGTGAAGATAAAGCATTCAAACCTGAAAGATTTGATTTTGGAAATTCGCCAGCGGATATTTCACGAATTGATCTGACAGACAAGACGTTGATCCAGCGAACCTCAGCAGGCACACAGGGTATCGTCCGTGTTGTGCATGCAGATCTGATCCTCGCTGCTTCGTTTGTGGTAGCTAAGGCTACTGCTGATTACATCCGGATGCTTAACCCACAAGTTGTTTCATTCATCATAACTGGGGTCTCCCTGGGAAGAGATGGGGATGAAGATCGGGCTTGCGCTGAGTATATTGAAGCATTGGTGAAGAATAAACACCCTGATTCCCAGGAGTATATAAAAAGGGTCAGAGAATCTTCAGTGGGGCGAATGTTTCTTGCAGGACGCGATACAAGATTTCAGCTTCAGGATCTTACGTTAAGTATCCAGGTTGATCGATTCCCAAATCCTCTCATTGTTCGCACAGAAAATAAACGATTAGTAATGGATCAATGGACTTCTGGGTAAGAAATTATCTTGTTGGCTTACCCGGAATTAATGTGATAGATTTAATGTTACGCGTGACTATTTGTTGTTTTGTCGGTTATTTATATTAGACGGTCAAAGGTTGTTCTATTGAGCCAAAATAAGGAAGAGATTGCCTTAATTGACGTAGCAAGAACCGATCCTGCTGCGTTTGGTAAGCTCTATACACGCTACGTTGAAAAAATATACAACTATATTTTTTACCGAACTGGCAGCGTAAAAGATGCGGAAGATCTAACTGGCAAGGTATTTTTTAAGGCTATGAGCAACATTAAAAACTACAAACATATGGGTTTGCCTTTCTCTGCCTGGCTTTATCGGATTGCTCATAACTTGGTTGCAAATTACCATCGGGACCGATCACGTAAAACTGAAATTTCTCTTGATCATGTTCCTGGTGAGAGATTACCGCAGTCAGAAATCCAGCCGGAACCTCATGTTGTTAAAAATCAAGAGGTCGAAGACTTACTTCTGCACATTCATGAATTAGCAGATAACCGCCAGGAGCTACTCATCCTGAAATTTGTGGATCAGCTTTCAAATCTAGAAATTGGAAAGATCATGCGGAAAAGTGAAGGTGCAATCAAGAGCCTTTATCATAGAACATTACTCGAATTGCGAGAGAAAATGAATAAGGAAAATCAAAGTTAAGGTCATGTTAAAGATAATTGTTGATGGTTCAGCAGATATGCCGGAGGGTTGGCCTGAGAAATATCAATTTAATATCCTGCCCATGCCAATCCAAATCGGGGAGAGGACTTATTACCAGGGAGTAGATCTTTCAGTTGAAAAGTTCTATGAGTTGGTTAAAATCAAAACAAATCAACCAAAAACTGCGGCCCCTTCACCAACACGTATTGCTGCGTTTATCGAACGTGTATGTGATATCGGTGATACCATTTTGTCAATCAATGTCTCAGGAAAGATGTCCTCAACGGTCTCGATGGTCCAATATGCTGCCAGGGAATTAAAAGAAAAAATGCAAGTGATCACCTTTGACTCAGGTGCGGGTTCTGCTGTTTTAGCCTTGATGGCTCGTGAGGCGAGGATCAGGGAAGCAGCAGGCGAGCCTATCGAGAGTATCCTGAAGACATTGAAAACGATCCGGAGTAAAGTGATGGTGATTATGACGTTGAATGCACTTGACTTTGCACATCGCTCTGGACGAGTTGGTGCTATCCAAAACGCATTGACGTCGTTATTAAACATCAAACCAATCGTCACCCTCCATGGGGGAATATTAAATGTTTCGGAGATGGTACGGACACGGAGAAAATCGTTAGAGCGTCTTGTTTCAAGGGTTGAGGAACAATTTGGCACTCAACTGATCAAGATCGCGATTGTACATTCACAAGACAAAGAAACGGCAGAAAAATTACGCGACATGGTTGAGCGTGTGCTTAACACTGCGGAGATTGTTTTTACAGAGCTTTCCATCTCTGTTGCAGCCAATTTAGGGCCAAAAACAGTTGGGATTGTGGCATATCCAGAGGAGATATAGAAAGGAATGGGGATGAGAGAACGGCAATTTTCTGATGAGACATTATTGGCACTGGAGCGGGCTCTTAAAGCCAAACTCAATCCTGTGCATCCGGATCAGAGTTTCATCCACACTCTCAAGCAGCGATTGGCAGACATGCCAATAAATGAGCCACATCAACGTATGGCAATGACACTTCTAACGATTGCTGGCGGCTTGTTTCTAGGATTGGTGATCTATTTAATTGGCAGGGGGTTTATCAAGGATAAGAGTGATGGTTAATTGACAAGTGCTATTCATTCTTGGTGGACCTATTCATCCAAAGCGTCTAATTTCTCATTCAATTCACGATTGGATGGTTCGACCAGAATACTTTTATCAGGGAAAAATATTGTAGGTACACTGCGATTACCATGGTTTACCTTCTTTACAATTTTTTCACCTTCACGATCCTTATCGATATTAATCCACTTATATTTCACTTGACGTACATCCAAAATTCGTAGGGCACGCTTGGTATCACCACACCACCGAGTGCCATACACAATTATTTGTGACATCGCTCGGGTTCCTTTCGTCTACGATAAAAGAGCTGCCAATGCATTTGAGAAACGAAACTGGTTTTTGTGATCAACTGCATTAGCAAGATTATGGAATTGTGTTCTAATTACACATCGATACAATCCCGTCAATTTCTTAACGCCATCAACGCCGTAAAGACTATTTTCGTTGGGTGATATCTGTCTTGATTTTACCTGCGGTTCAGGTTTTAGAGGCTTATAAATTTGAGGATTAATCAAAAAACCGCCCTGATTGGGCGGTTGATGTTATTCTAATTTGTTGGGTTCATGGATTTGATTTCGGCTCGAGGATATCTCGTACCCAATCACCGACTTGCCAATACCGAAAATCTTCACCGTTATTGACTTGTACACCACCAATAATCCCATAAATGAGGGATCCTGGTATCAACAGCAAGACCAGAAAACCTGGCACCAGGCACAATAATGGGATAATCAAGAAGGAAAGCGTTGATCCAATCGTAATGAGAATAGCCGATACGATACCAGCACCTATCCAGGTGATTGACTGAAAGATGAAGGATTGCATAGCATGGTAGGCGACAAATCGCGAGCGATCTTTGTAGATAAAATAAATAATAATCGCTGCAATAATCCCGACAAAGCCTGATACTAAATTCAGCAAAACGCTGAAATGCGCCAGCATCGCCCATGTTCGTTCTTCACTATTTGTCAGAGGTTCTTTAGTATATTCTTGTATCTTATCCACCTCATTTTCCTTTTGATCCACTTGATCAACATCTGGAGTTGCTTCGCTGATATTTTCCTTCCCCCATTCTGCAGCCTGTTGCGGGGCTTCTTCCTCCTCATAATTTGGTGAGGGTGCAGGAACTTCTGGAATGTTATGATTTTCTTGTGGATTTTCATCCTGATTGAATTCATCTATTGGCATGGCAAGACCTTTCGTCTTATTGAAAATTTATTAATTAGTCTCTGAGGTCGTTGAATAAAAGCAAAAATAATAAAACTTGAACCTTATCGGCGGGTTATCATTAAAAAAAGCCGAAGCATACTAGTTTTTGGTTAACTCTTAGCCCTATTTTCTGCTAATATCACTTCCTTTCCATCAAAATTCTGCCGTAATCGACACTTCATCCTGGGTTAGCCAGCCAAAGCACTGCCTGTCTTCAAACCTACACCTGTCAACAGCTTAACTATCCGTTTCAGGTTCAATATGATCGCAGTGAAATAGGCTTGAATCCCGAAACCGAGTAAGCCAATATAGCGACATCTTCCTAAACCATGCCCTTGTTTTGCTTCACCAAATTTACGTTCAATTTTATAGCGTTCTTTTCGCCCTTCTTTATATGCTGGCGTTTGGATCATTTTCAACCAAACCTCTTTATTGGCATCCTTCTTTTTGGTGCGAATATCTTTGAGACAAATCGCTGAATGGAGATGATGGTATTCTAAATAGAAATGATTGTTCCCATCATCATAGCCACGATCAGCGGTGTACGTGTTGACAGGGATATCTTGAGATAGATCCTGATCCACCAAGGAACAGAAATGATGGCCATCATAGGCTTCTCCGGAAGTGACCTCTAAACTGGTAATAAGGTGATTTTCCGCATTCATGCTCACATGAGCTTTGTACCCAAAGAAATATTTCACCTGGTTGACTTCCTTTCCTGTTGCGTCTTTGTATTTATGTTTGCCTTTGGCTCCCCATTTTGCGTCAGGATCATGTGGGCCTTTCCCTTCATGCTTTCGCCGTTCATCTTTAGCTGTATTCACATTAGCGATACTGTGGACACTGTCAATGACTTGGAGGGAGCCAAACCGAACCCCAGCAGCCAGTGCGGCCTGGACAAGCTCCGCTAACAATCCTTCAAAGACTTCCAGATTACCCTGTTTGGTAAGCCGCTTGCGAAAAACGGTTAATGTGGAATGATCGGGTGCTTTCTGGTCCAACCCCAAACCGACGAAGTATTTCGCAGGCAGGTTTTCATTGACATGAACTTCAACTTGCCGATTGGATAGATTGTAAAAATTGGCCAATAAGCACATCTTGAGGATTTGACTGGGATTGAATGGCGGTCGACCATATTCTCCGCCCCCTCGATATATTTCGATCAAGCGGTCTGTAAAACGATCCCAATTTATCATTTGATTGAGCAATCGTAAGAAGTGCTTCGCTGGAACCATTTGATCATAGATATAATTCCCAAAAAATGATTGATCCCGGGTGTTGATATACCGTTTCTTTGCCATTTTGACCTCGATGTTTGTTGTTTTCTATTATTGAATCATACTTTTTGAATTTCGTCAATTAATGACTTGTTTTTCAACACCCTCTCATCAATTTTCTTGACAAGGATAATTACCATGATATAATTTTGTACTTGAAAATTTTCTTCTAGATTAAGGTGAGAATTATTGAGATGACAGAAAATCCTCACGAAACTAACAATCTACTAGCTATGCTTGAAAAATTAAATGGTTATAAGCCCCCCCTTTTGCTAAATGAAGAAGAAAGGGAAAAAATTAATTCTTTCCCCTTAACTGGTGTTGGTTTCAGTCAATTCAATGAGTTGCAATTAACCCTGGGATATAATCGAATAAATAGAACATTTTATCAATATTTGTTGAATGGTTCAGTTATTATTGATGAAAGTATGTGCTTTACCAATTTCGCAGCATTGGAAGAAGGGATCAATAATTTTCGAGTACTAGCATTGTTATTTTTTGGGAATATTGGACACGCATTCACAAAATTATCTGTTGATTCGGATGAATTAAACCTTTATTTAACAATGATGGAAAAGCCTAATCCATCCGCATTTACAACAAGGCATAATCCAGTTCATCCATTGAAAGAAATTTCTGGAAAGGATTCTTATTATCTTGGTCACATAATCCAAAAGAGATTGCTTGAAGATCTCCAACAAAATCCTCAAGATAAAAGCAAACAAGATGAATTTGAGCACTCTAAGAAAATCGTGGAAAATGGAAAGAATAACTATAGAGCCTACTTAGCTTCAGATCATCTCGATGTATACATTGCTACATCAATGAGAACAAGAGAAGATTATTATACCGTTCATAAATGGGTTAAAATTCTTTCTAATACGTCTTCTCTTGTGAACCTCAAACTTAGATGGTTTGACCCGACACAATCATTCTGCGAAGATAGAATTGACAAAGGATTATTTGAAGCTCTGATGCTTAAGAGGGCGAAATGTACTATTTATTTTGCTCAAGAATCTGATACACTAGGAAAAGATTCTGAACTTGCTTCAACTTTAGCTCAAGGTAAAACTGTTATCGCATTTATTCCTACAGTAACTGAAGAATTTGTAGATGAATTTATCAACAATTTGCACGACCTTTATCCTGAGAAATCTGAACAAGATATAATAATTGAAAAATTGAAGGAATACAATCCAAGGCTTGCATGGGAGGACGATGAAGTACGAGTGTGGTTAAATGATGAAACTAAATTCCAAGTAATAAAAGCAAAAGAAAAGTTATCTATTATCATCTCAAAGAAGTATAAAGAAAGAGCAAAGGTATTAAGTGAATGGCATCCATTAGGGATTCAGATGAATCTGGAAACAGGTGTGGCAAATGGTGTTCTGGTTGTAAGAGATTTGGATAAATGTGCTAAAATAATAGAACAGGTTGTCACAAAATCAATGGAATTTTATTTAGAGGAACAGATTTCAGGCAGCAGAACATCTTTATTCTTAAAAGAAGTGAATTCTAATTGCATATATCGTCTTGCTACTGGCGATCAAATGCTATCGAATACTTTCTGGAATTTCTATCCTTCGCCAACTGATTAGTTGCAGAAAAGAGATAATTATGTGTAATAAGAACTATACAATTAGGAACACAAATCCGTATGACTTACATTCTGTTTCAGTTGCGATTAAGAGGAATCGAAATAGGACCAATCTGATATACAAGACCCCTTTTCAACTCGAGAATCGTGAAGGTCATAAAAAAGTAAAAACTGTTATCGTTAACAAAAATTCAGAATAAGCATTTGGTTTAAGTTTCTTTGTTTTGTAATTAGATCTTAATGCTCAGTAAATCCTACACGTTTTTATCTTCATCTTGACATAATACTGCCCCATAGGTAAAATCGTCTCACCCTGAAAGAGGGGCCTGTAGCGCAGTGGGAGCGCGCCTCAATCGCACTGAGGAGGTCGAGGGTTCAAATCCCTCCAGGTCCACTGAAGTGCCCCGCTGACATGCACCCTGC
>JAYELT010000022.1:0-5146 GCA_034717715.1 Chloroflexota bacterium
AGATTACCATAGACTGAGAAAATGCAAGACACTTTCGAGGTCTGAGATTTAATCGATTTTCAACAAAACATATGTCTGCTTTTGTAAGTTTTCTAAAATCATCCTTTCCTGATTATCTCAGGCGTTTAGCTGAGATGCTGAGGAAGCATCCCATCGTGCACCAACAAACCTGGCACTTGATACAGTCGGATGACCAGAAGGATATGATCGTCTTAGGTAAGGATGGTTCGAGCAACTATTATATATATTGATCAATCGAGGCGACAAAGCGGCTCAGGTTTCAATTCCTGCTGATGGTCACGGACAATATATGGATTTGATTGGAGAAGAAATTTATCGTATTGAAAAAGGAAAATTGCAAATAACAATAGCACCTGTTTCAGCAATGTTAATATCAGCAGTTTGAGCATTCTGTGAATTTGGGCTAATTAAGGCAGTCACGGGTATTGATTCCCAGGGGGCGATGTGAATGCTGTAGTGATATTGATCCACTCTTGGGATCCCTCCCCAAATTGGCTCAAATTAATTTAAGCCACCATCCACAATACATTGCCAGATGTCCCCCCGGAAAATATTGATGCAATGTTTGAAGCGGTGGATGAATTTCGATAGATAGGTGCACTCAACCCGCTGGATCTTCCTGTCTCAACTATCAGGCGTTAATGAAGATTTCCATAAGTCGATTGTAATTCAATGTCTGAATATATTAATGGGTGCTCAAGCTCAACTGAAGGATTACTGAACTGGCATTGTCAGATGAAATCACCCAGGTGTGCCTGGCGGAGGCGCTGCAGTATCAACTGACTTTGGATTTGATGTAAATCTATGATGGTTATAAGGTCTGGTGGATTTCGAATAATTTCAAGGTTCTATTTTAAGGCACTACGGCTAATTCCTAGAAATTTTTATATTTAGGCTCCACTATTATTAGATTTTGTTTTTCTACGTGGCAATTTAATAAGCGACTTTTTTAGTTAATAGTATAATATATGGAAAGTTGAGAGGACTAGGGAAATAAGAAGACTGAGACCATATCGTATTTATTTATTAATTATCGATAATTGATAAGAATGTGATAAGATTCTTTAGGAATTTTCCGAATCAGAAAAGGAGGTGTATATCGAATTGTGATAAAAAATTTAACCTTTCTGTAAAAATCCAGATTTAAGTCTAACAAATAAAGGAGTAATGTTATGAAAAGCAAGTTTTTTAAGTCTTTAATGTTGCTGTTGATATTGATTCTGTTCATGGTGCCTGGAGTCAGTGCGAAACCCGCCAGTGGTGAGACTGTTGATATTATCATCCTGGCAGATGGCGCGACGGATGCCCTTGCAGACAAAATTATCTCTTTGGGCGGGGTCGTAAATTATCAGTACAGCAATGTGGCAGCAATCGCTGCGAGCATTCCGGTGGAAGTTCTTGGTAAAATTGCTGGATTTGCTGGCGTGACCAGCGTGCAAAAGGACGTTCTGGTAAATTTGCCCGAAGAAGTGAAGAATGACGATGAGCACCCGAAGTCCTATGTCGTTGAAGACATGGAAGGCATTGAAATGCAGACTGTGGATCCGGCAATGATGGCATCTGTAGCAATCCCTGAAGGCTATGCCAATTTCCAGTATACCGGTGCTCCTCTCGCATGGGAAGAAACATTATATGGTGAAGGTACCATTGTGGCTGTTGTGGACACGGGTACTGTCCCGAACGTCTGTCTAAGTCATGCAGTTATCGGGGCACCCGGTTTTCCAGAAGGTTATAACGCCTCTGGTGATGGTATTCCAGCCACTGACCCCAGTAATTATTATCATGGCACGCATGTAGGTGGCGTAATCGCCTCAGCATGTACTTTGAGTATCGTTCCTAACAGTGCTTTGGGGCTTGCGATTTCAGCCTATCTACCCTGGGATCTGACGGCAGTTCCTATCTTAGGGCAGGCACCATTGGCTCAACTTTATCCTGTCAAGGTCTTCCCTGCCAGTGGGGCGGGTGTTCCCAGTTCTGTCATTCTTGATGGTCTGGATCATGTTCTCACGCTTAAAAAGGGGGATTTGCTTGACATCGATATTGTCAATATGAGCCTGGGTGGACCTACACTCTGGGATGGTCGTGATGCATATGATCGTTTTATTGAGGAATTGGTAGAAGCAGATATCCTCGTTGTGACATCTGCGGGTAATGAGGGGCCGACGCCCAATAGCGTTGGTTCGCCTGCAACATCCTTTGGTGCTGTCTCCGTTGGTGCACTTGATTATGCACTATCATCTCGAGTGTTCTATGAATATCTTGGGTTGCGTTATATGGGAGTTTTTGATCAGGGTTTGGTGATGCGGTCAACTGCTGAGACTCGAGTAGCAAATTTTTCCAGCCGTGGGCCTCTCAGTGATGGTCGTTTTGGCCCTGAAATCTCAGCATTGGGACACTGGACCTTTTTTGTTGGGCCTGTTAATGAACTGCGCTGGGCATCCGGCACTTCTTTTTCAGCTCCCACTGTAGCTGGCGGCGCAGCGCTGCTGAATGCCTGGTGGGAAGCTCAGGGTATTGAGACTGATCCTACCGTACTGGAAGAGGTGTTATTCCTTGGTGCGGATCCTGATGTTGTTGATGAGTCCTGGCAAGGGATCAATGACCAGGGTTACGGTGCCTTGGATGTGCCTGCCTCACTGGATTACCTTACAGCAGGAAATTGGAAGTTTAAACCAGCTAAGGATACCGGAAGTCTGACAGCTAATGTACTTGGAAAACCGGTTCCAGGCAAGGTTCAGAGTTGGGAAAGTGAAACTATCACGGTTGGACCAAGTGAGAAATTTGATGCGGTCTTTGAAATTAACGAAGCAACAAGTAAGGTAACAATTGAGGTTTATGATGTTGTCACGCCAGATAATTCAGCTTATGCTTTCTGGCCTAACTCACTTGAGGTGCACCTGCAGAGTGCTAAACGTACTGCATTCGATGATCCAGTAGCAGTTTATTGGTATCCACAGGATTACGGAGATGCATTTGATATTGTTGTAGAAGATGGAATGTGGACATTCTGGGACATTCCCTGGGATTATCAACCCATGGAACCAGGATTGATGAAGCTGTCATTAATTGGTGACTACTCCAATGAGGCACCGGTGAGTTTCAAGGTGCGCATCACACGGGAGAATTTCCGTGAGCCGTTGTCTGTGAAAAACCGTGTAGCTAATGCGGTCATCAAGATGGCTGATGCAATATGGTATGCTGTTGAGATCCCTGAAGGTACCACGACTGCCACCTTCGATCTGACCTGGGTTCGTGATTGGTCCAAGTTCCCAACAAGCGACATTGATATGATCATATTTGATCCCACCTTCGCACTTGCTTCTGTTGATGGTGCGACCGGGAATGCGCCTGAGCGCGCTGTCCTCTATGATCCCATGCCAGGAACATGGTATGTCCTTGTTGATGGATATGAGGTCAACAAATCGGATTATTTTAATTTATATCTGACACTGGAGTAGATTCTGGATAATTTGAGTGAAAAATACTCGTAAACTCGAGTAAACAATAAAAGAAATTTGAGTCAGTGGATCTCCCACTGACTCATTTTTCTTATTTCCATTTACGAAATTGTGGTTATCTTGATCGAAAAAATTTCTAAATATTGAGAATAAGGTTCAGTAGCTAGTAAAAATTGTAATTCGAAAACAATTAATATAAAGAGTACTGAGATTTTGATTCATTAATCTCAAGCATAAAAATTTTCCAGGTAGACCAACAGTCCTAGCTTGTACATTCACCATGCCAGCCTGAAACCGCGCTTTGATAAAAACAGCTCCGTGGCCAACCCGCGAGCTGAAAGGGATTCTCACTGATCAAAACCGTAGGTCCGTTAACCTTAAACTGCACGACTGCAGGTGTGTAGGGCAGAGTATTGCCATGGATATCAGTGATGCGGAAGCACAAGCGGGTCATATCTGCACCGTCTGTTCCTGATCATCAAAATTGTGAGGGGAAAGGTTTTATTTGAATGTGGCAGCGTGATGGGTTCAAACTTTTCATCAGTTGCATCGAAGCTGAGCTGCTCAGATGAATAGGACCAATATTGATTGAAGCAAGTTGATTTTCTCATGGATGTCGCATCTTTATAAATTTTGTGAATTATGTTGCCGGAAGCATTTTGAATAACTTATTATCAAGGCAAATCAAAAAAGTCATAATCTCCAGAAAATAGAAAAGCACTAATTTGGACATTACTGCTTTGCCATTATGCACTTATATGTAAATCCCCTTGTCTGTACATTCATTTAACAATATGCTTAGTTAAGTGGTTTGCACCAGCTGTCAACATACCAAATTTAGTACCACTTTGAAGCGGAGACCTTCAAGTATTTTTTACATGTATGTCACACTAAATGGGAAGACTACCTGGATAACATTGATCTCACACGGAAAAAGTTTTATGAAGAACTGCCGGATTCAGATCCTTATCCCACAACGGCAACACCTTCACCAGACCGATTTATGCATGCTTATGATAATGCTGTAAACAAGGGTGCCAGTGCAATCTTCTCAATCCATGTTTCTAAAACGCTGTCAGCGGCATGCGAATCTGCAGAGACTGCAGCGAAAACTTATCAGGATGTGCCGGTTCATGTGGTTGATTCGGGCAACCTGACATCGGCGGGGGGATTGGTGGTGATCAGTGCGGTCCAGGAAGCAAAAGCTGGTCAGTCGGAAGACGAGGTTTTGGCTGTAATCCAATCCACAATTCCAAGATCGCATGCCTATGCCAAGTTGGATACGATCGATTACCTTTTGCGTGGGGGGCGGATGAGCTCCATTCAGCACAGCATTGTCAGCGTTCTGGGTATTAAACCGATACGTAAAATGAACAACCATACCTCACGGATGGAAATCGCACGCACGAAGCGCAAAGCCTTTGAGCGTGTGCTGCACACAGCCACCAGGGTGGTACCAATTTCTGACTTATTCGGCATCACACATGCGAACGTACCGGATCAGGTGGAAGAACTGCTCCTGCAGCTCAAAAAGATTTATCCAGATATGCCAGAACCGTTGGTTTCAGAAGTGACCCCGTCGCTGGGCGTTCATGTTGGACTGGGTTCATTGTGCTTCAATTGGATTGAAAGCCCTGAGCATTACGAATCAGAAAAGAAGGGGATTT
>JAYELT010000023.1:0-5057 GCA_034717715.1 Chloroflexota bacterium
TCATTCTTAGTACACAAAGCTTTTGCAATCACTTCCTGGTCAACGGGGGTCTTATCTATTCTCACACCGACTGCATGATAGATTGCATTTGTAATAGCAGGTGTTGTGGGAATACTGCTGATTTCTCCCACGCCTTTAGCGCCATAGGGTCCATCTGCAGTAGGTTCTTCAATAACTATGGAAGTGATTTCGGGTGTTAGCATAATTCCGGGGATCCGATACCTGGCAAGTTGGTCAGTAATAATATGCCCTTCTTCCACAACGAATTCTTCTGTAAGGCAATGACCTAATCCCATCATGACACCACCTTCAATTTGCCCCTGCAAGCCCAATGGATTAATTGCCATGCCCAGATCGTTTGCAGAAATTACTTTAAGGACAGTCACCTCACCAGTGAACTTATTAACTTCAACCTCCGCAGCCTGAACGCTGTAAGAATATGCAAAATGCATATCGCCGCCAGTACCAAGCGGTTGTGTTTTGGGCGCATCATATTTATAATGTGCGCGTGGCTTCTGACCTGAGCGTTTCATTTGTTTAGCAATTTCTGCAAAGGATAGCCTTTGGTCCTTAACATGTGCAAAACCGTCCTTAAATACGACATTTTCTGGTTCTACTTCAAACTTTTCTGAAAGGAAAGTTATTATTGCGTTTCGCAATGTTTGTGCAGCCAAACGAGAGGCATTTCCAGTCATGTATGTTTGGCGTGAAGCTGTTGTTGGACCGCCATCTGGTGTGAGGTCGGTATCCATCACCAATACTCGAACGTTATCAGGAGAAATGGACATCTCTTCGGACACGATCAACTGCATCACAGCGACGAGTCCTTGGCCTAATTCTGCTGCAGCACTTCGGATTTCAAAAGTGCCATCATCGTATAGTTCAATCTCAGCATTGGAAAAATCTGGTGCGCCACCTCCTAATCCTGTGTTTTTATAAGCTGCACCAATCCCCCAAGCCCTAACTAGATTTGGATTGCCAGGATCTGCCACCGGCTTGAAAGGTTCTGGATTGGATTTACGCATTTCGGAATTTACACGTTCAAGGCATTTTGTTAATCCAACCGACTCATTCAGAACCTGACCAGTACTCGTAATGCTGCCAACATGTAAAACATTGATTTTTCTTAGTTTGACTGGATCCATGTCCAACTTTTCGGCAAGCATATCCATCATTGATTCAATAGCAAATGCCGACTGTGTTACACCAAAACCACGATAAGCACCGGAAGGCGGATTATTCGTGTACATGGCATAACAATCATTGCGTACATGGGGAACATCATATGGGCCGGCAGAATGGGTAGTAGCCCTTTCCATAACTTTTTCTCCAAGAGATGCATATGCCCCTGTATCACCATACAGTTCTGTTTCGACAGCTGTGATGCGACCATCTTCTTTTGCACCGAGTTTTACACGGATTTGAGTGGCGTGACGTTTAGGATGTGCCAGTAAGCTCTCATGACGATCATATAACAATTTCACTGGATGCTGGGTAGCATCAGCCAACAGTGTGGCATGGATTTGGCCTGCAATATCCTCTTTACCGCCAAATCCCCCACCCATTTTTTGTCCTACAATACGCACACGGCTATCTTCCCAGCCCATGGCACGTGCAACTTGGCTTCGATCCTCATATGGAATTTGTGATCCAACATAAACTTCCATACGTCCATCCGCTATTGGGACAGCAATACTGCATTCCGGTTCCATGAAGGCATGGTCTGTGGTTTGAGTATGAAAAGTGTGTTCAAGAATTAATTCCGCTTCCTTAAACCCCTTGGAAACATCACCTTTTCGAACTTTGATATGCTTGAGTAGATTCCCTTTCTCATGGAGCTTTGGTTGACTTTCCTCCAGGGCTTGGATTGGATTGGAAATAACAGGGAGCAGTTCAAAATCTGCTTTGATTAACATGGCAGCTTGTGCCGCTATTTCACGTGTTTCAGCAGCAACAATCGCGATTGCATCGCCCACATAGCGAACACGTTGACCAACACCAATAATTGCAGGCCAATCATATATGATCAGGCCATGATTTTGTTCACCAGGAATATCCTCTGCTGTTAGAACTGCTTTGACACCTTCTAGTGCTTTAGCTTCTGAGATATCCAGCGTTTTTAGGATTGCATGTGGAACCATAGCTCGCCGCACTTTTGCATACAGCATATTGTCAAAATGCAAATCATCTGTGAAGATAGCTTTCCCTGTGACTTTTTCGACTGCATCCGGACGCAGGTGTTTTCGGCCAACGAATTCTTTTTTGTGGATCGACTCGTAAATCTTGGGCAATGGGAGAGGGTCCCCAGTCTGCAAGGTATGAGCAGCGGCAAGAATTGCTTTCTCGATCATCGGGTAACCGCCACAACGACACAGGTTGTCTTTTAATGCATACCGAATCTCTTCCTGAGTGGGATTTGGGTTGCGTTTGAGTAATGCAAAAGCTGTCATGATCTGCCCGGGAATACAAAACCCACATTGAACGGCACCATGCTCTACAAAGGCTTCTTGAATGGGGTGTAATTTCATAACTTGATGAACATATTTCGCAAGACCTTCGACGGTTACAACCGTTTTACCATCAGCTCTAGCTGCAGGATAGACGCAAGATAAAACTGGTTCATCATTCACCAATACAGTACAGGCACCACATTCTGCCTCTTCGCATCCAATTTTCGTACCAGTCAAGTTCAGCCTTTCTCTAAGCAAGGAAGCCAGAGTCTCTCCCGGTATGATTGGTAGTGTGTAGGGTTGATTATTAACAGTAAGCGTAATTGTCTCTTTTTTCATTTTTCACCGCGATTACTTCGATAAGGGAAACTATTCAGGACATAACGAATAATAAAAATATTAATTAAGAGCCCGCGACCATGCTTCATTGAAGGTATCACGAAATAGTCCAGTCAAGATATGTTTGCGATATTCAGACGTCGCCCGTCGGGGGCTAGTTCGAAAGCTGCCTTGCTCCAGCAGCGCTTCTATCGTTTGGGTTATTAACTTTTCATCGTAAATTTGACCACGCAGGACATTCTCGGCTTTCGTCGCTCGGAAGGGAGTGGGTCCGCCAGGACCGACCGCTATTCGAGTATCTTTTATGCTATTCACTTCTCGTTCAACCCACACGGCGCAATTTAATATTGGCAGTGCAACTCCCTGGGGGCGCATGATCCTTTTAAATGCAGAAGCCTGTCCCGTTTTTGTTTTTGGGATGTAAAAACCTGCAATTAATTCACAAGATTTATCAATTGCAGATTTTCCGGGTCCCAAAAAGAGGTCTAGGAACGGCATCTGATGTAACCCATCTGGGCTGGCAATTTCAGCTGTCGCATCAAGAGCAACAAGCGCAATCGTACCATCAGCAGCAGGGAGTGCATGAGCAACATTTCCCCCGAGGGTCGCTATATTTCGCACTTGGGGGCCGGCAATCAAATCGCACGCTTCAAGAAGTGCTTGTGCATGTTCCCCGACGAGGGGATTAGCGAGAATCCTGTTTATGGACACACAAGCACCGATATAAATCACTTCATCTCTTTTTTCGATCCGATTCATTTCGGGAACGGTTGTAAGATCAATCAAGGTATATGCTGGTGGATGTCTGCCTTGTCTCATATCCAAAAGCAAGTCCGTGCCGCCGGCTATTGGTACTACTGGTGCTGGTGCTTTTGTTAAGTCTTCGATTGCTTCAGAAATAGATGTGGGTTGCCGAAATTCTTGCCAAAGGGACATTGGTGGTATCCTTTTTTGCTAATTTATTAATCTTCGCTTGGTAAAACGCCTGCCATTAATAAGCCAACTTTTTCTTTGGTAGCCTCGTCTCTCGATAGTACACCCATGATTTTTCCCTCATAAATCACAGCGATTCTATCAGATAGTGCGAAAATTTCATCAAGATCTTCAGAAATTAAAAATACAGCTGTACCTTCATTTCTCTGTAAGATGAGTTGTTCCCGCACGTATTCCGCAGCTCCGATATCGAGACCTCGCGTGGGTTGGGCTGCAATGATTGTGCGTGGTTTCCTTGATAATTCCCGAGCGAGCACAATTTTCTGAATATTCCCACCAGAGAGGCTCTTAACCAAAGTTTTTAGAGAAGGTGTTTTTATCTGAAATCGATCAATTAATTGTTTGGTATGGTTTTCAATCGCTTTTAATTTAAGAAATCCGTTGTTTGAGAACTTAGGTTGGTCATGTTCTCGCAATATCATGTTTTCAGCAACGGAAAATCCTTTTATTATTCCATCGCGCATTCTCTCTTCAGGAATATAGGATAACATTTTCTTTGTAAGCTCATCCGCATCACAATCGGTAACATCTTCACCCTCAAGAAAAATCTTTCCGGATGTAGGTTTTCTTAATCCTGCAATAACTTCCGCCAAATCTCGCTGCCCGTTACCAGAAACACCCGCTAAACCAAGGATTTCCCCAGAATGTACTTCTATATTTACATCTAATAATCCTTTTGCACCCCGGTCATTCTCACAGTTGATATTTTCTAAATGTAAGCGAACCTCACCTTTTTGGAGTTGGTCCGTGGTGGTTATAAAATCAATTGAATGCCCAACCATCCATTTTGCTAATTCACTTTTATCTACCTCTGAAGTTGGACGTGTTCCGATTTTTATGCCATTGCGTAAAACAGTGACCCTTTGGCTTATTTCAATAACCTCGTGTAGTTTATGAGAAATGAATATAAGTGCGTATCCATCTGCCACCATCTGGCGCATGATTTCAAAAAGTTCATCCACTTCCTGTGGTGTGAGAACTGCAGTAGGCTCATCGAGGATCAATAGGTCTGCTCCACGGTATAAAGCCTTGATGATTTCAACTCGCTGTTGCTGACCCACAGATAATTGCCAGATATAAGCATCAGGATCGATTTTCAAGTCGTACATGTCAGCTAATTCTAATATCCGTTTCGATACAAGCTCCAGATCCGTCAATGGACCACGCGATGAAGGCAAACCAAGTGCGACATTCTCTGTGACGGTTAATGTCGGCACAAGCATAAAATGTTGGTGGATCATGCCAATACCAAGTTTTATCGCATCAGTGGGGGAA
>JAYELT010000024.1:0-5032 GCA_034717715.1 Chloroflexota bacterium
AGATTACCATAGACTGAGAAAATGCAAGACACTTTCGAGGTCTGAGATTTAATCGATTTTCAACAAAACATATGTCTGCTTTTGTAAGTTTTCTAAAATCATCCTTTCCTGATTATCTCAGGCGTTTTGCTGAGATGCGGAGGAAGCATCCCATCGTGCACCAACAAACCTGGCACTTGATACAGTCGGATGACCAGAAGGATATGATCGTCTTAGGTAAGGATGGTTCGAACAACTATTATATATTGATCAATCGAGGCGACAAAGCGGCTCAGGTTTCAATTCCTGCTGATGGTCACGGACAATATATGGATTTGATTGGAGAAGAAATTTATCGTATTGAAAAAGTAAAATTGCAAACAACAATAGCACCTGTTTCAGCAACGTTAATATCAGCAGTTTGAGCATTCTGTGAATTTTGGCTAATTAAGGCAGTCACTGGTATTGATTCCCAGGGGGCGATGTGAATGCTGTAGAGATATTGATCCACTCTTGGGATCCCTCCCCAAATTGGCTCAAATTAATTTAAGCCACCATCCACAATACATTGCCAGATGTCCCCCCGGAAAATATTGTTGCAATGTTTGAAGCGGTGGATGAATATCGGTAGATAGAGGTGCACCTGGTGTAGGCGCACTGTATCGTCCCAAGCTGGCTTCGTTATGACGTGACCTTCTTTGGTTTTCAAATTATGATATGATATAAATCAGAGATATTCATTATTGAAATTATTGGAATCTGATGGAATATTAATGGTTAGTTAACCTCAATGGATTTCATAAACCCAACCAAAAATTGATGTATAATATTTATAATATCTTTCCAGATGCAGGCATAGGTTAGTGAATTGTTTGTGAGTTCATATGATGTCGAATATCACAAAAGCAATGATGATATAATTTAGAGATATGAAAACATACCAGGCTACAAATTTCCAATCTTCCGAAGAGTGTATCTCTTCTTCCCTTTATCCATCCAAAAGAAGTCTACTGAGGGTTCTTTCCGGTTTTACATTGCTTTAAACAATATAAAATCCAGTTTTTAAGGAGGTGAGCATTAAAAATATTTTGGTATATCACTTTAGAAATCCAAATCAGATATTGACCTTTAGGAGTTAGCAAAATGAAAAAAAAGATATTAAAAATTTTTAGTTTAGTTCTCTTGATGAGTCTTTTAGCTTCACCTGTCATTGCAAAGACAGCATCACTCGAAGCAGCAGAGACACCGCCGCCAGAAGAATTCGAGAAACCAGAGCGGCCTGAACCTGAAAAGGTGCCTCAGGAGATCATGGACAAATTTGAAGATGGCATGACCATTGAAGAATTTCTTGTCTTGAATCAAGGGCCGATCCCTAATGCACTTCTTGAGTATGCTGATGAATCTATTGCTGTGATTGTACTGCTTGAACAACCTTCCCTGATCGAATATATGACACAAAATGGGTTGGATTCGAGAGGCAGCATTGATGATCAAAAAACATATGCATCAGATCTTAAAGCAACACAAGACGCTGTGTTAAGCGAAATCACAGCCGGGCGCAGTGAGATTGCCCAGATCGGTCCGTCATTCACCAAGGTGTTGAACGGATTTATGCTTAGTGTGCCAGCCAGTGAAATTCAATCGATCCGTGAAATCGATGGAGTCAAATCCGTCAGCAAAGCCCGGGAATATGAGCCAGCGTTGTCAAACAGCGTCCCATTGATCAATGCAGACGATGTCTGGACAATGGGTCCTGGTTATACCGGTGATGGCATTACCATCGCGGTGATTGATACAGGTATTGACTATACCCATGCAATGCTGGGTGGCTCAGGTAACCCTGCTGACTACGCCGGGAACGATCCTGATATCATCGAAGCAGGGACTTTCCCCACTGCTAAAGTAATCGGTGGTTACGACTTTGCAGGAACAGACTATGATGCAGGTGGGAATTATGGCAGCACCACTCCAACACCAGATGAAGACCCTTTGGATGAATACGGGCATGGCACACACGTCGCTTCAATTGCAGCAGGTGTGGACATTAGCTTTGGTTCGGGTGTTGCACCAGATGCCTTGTTGTATGCAGTGAAGATCTTTGGAGCTTACGGTTCAACAAACCTCACACTTCACGGCATCGAATGGGCTATGGATCCCCAGGGTTTGGGTCACCTTGCTGAACCTGTGGATGTGATCAATATGTCCCTTGGCGCCGATTGGGCACCAGCAGATGTAAATGATCCTGAGTATATTGCAGTTGAAAATGCAACGGCGATTGGCGTGGTTGTGGTAGCATCAGCAGGAAACGCAGGGGATAGTTCGTACATCGTAGGCGCACCCTCAACAGCTGATTCAGCGATCTCAGTAGCGGCTTCAACAACCGGCTATCAAACCTCGCCGTTCATTGAATATAACGATGGATCAACACAATATATCCCCTACACCACATCATATAATCCCTTCACAACCACCATATCTGGCGAATTGTACTGGGTGGATGATGTAACAGGTGCTGATGCGGAGTTTTGTGATGTTTCAGGCGTTAGTGGCACACCCTTAACGGATAAAATCGCTTTAATTTCCAGGGGAACGTGTCCTTTCGCCGATAAGATCAATAACGCTGAAGCTCTGGGGGCAGTTGCGGCGATCATCTATAATAATGTGCCCGGTATCGTCAGCATGAATACAACGGGTTCAACCCTCCCAGCAGGTTCCATTACACAAGCTGATGGAGCAACCCTTGTCTCATTGACACCGATCTCAGTCGCTGTTGGCCCAGACTCCAACGTGATGATCTTTGTGTCTGATACGCCCCCGGATTTCATTGCAGATTTCTCCTCACGTGGGCCGCGCGGATTTGACTCGAAACTGAAGCCAGAAATCACTGCTCCTGGAGTCTCCATTTTCGCAGCCGATATGGGAACTGGTAATGCTGGCGTTAGCAAAGGCGGCACATCGATGGCAGCACCGCATATCGCTGGCGTGGCAGCCTTAGTTCAGGAAGCACATCCCGGTTGGGACCCCGTCCATGTTAAATCAGCGATGATGAATACGGCCGTTGACCTGGCTGACGCTTATAGCGCACAAATCCCTCTTCAGGGCGCTGGACGTGTGGATGCCCTTGAAGCTGTGGATACTTGTGTTGTGGCTTACGCCGATCCAAAACTGGTCAGCTTAAGCTGGGGTGTGATTGAACTCACTGAGGATTATTCAGATACCCAGAGTATCACGTTGGTCAATTTCTGCGATGCGGACATTACAGCAGATGTGTCTGTGACCTTTACTTCAGATGATACGGGTGCTATGCTGACACCAGGCGTGGTTTCTGTGACCATTCCCGCGAACAACGCAACAAGTATTGATGTCACGCTCGAACTGGATGCTTCCGAGCTTCCGATTGGATTTGGTGTAGGCGAAATGGAAGAGTATTATGGCTTCGTGGAATTCTTCAACGGGTGCAGTGTTGACCACAGGGTACCGTTCTACTTTGTCCCGCGCCCTTACACAGAGATCATTGAGCTTGATGCCAAAACCAGCTTTGAAATCAATGATGGCGGTTGGGTTGATTTTGCCTCGACCGGACCCGTTCCGTCAAGCTTGTGGGCTTATCCCGTATCGCTTGTTTCTGGGAATGACCCATATGTACTGGACAGCGGCGATCTACGTTATGTAGGCATGGATTATGGATGGCCTGATATCTATGGCGATATGTTTGTGCCAGCCTTTGCGATGTGGGGTGATGTACACACGAACCAACCGTTCTTTAATGAAGTTGACCTGTATGTAGATGCGAATATGGATGGTTATCCGGAGACGGTCAACTTTAACTATAATTATGGATGGTGGAATGGCGGGCAGGATAATACTTGGATTGTTATTCAGGTTGATTTTACGGATAGTTTTTTATATATGGGAAGCCCATACTTAATCTATGCTGATTTCAACTCCGGTTTCCAGGAATGGTACTTGCCAGCAGCGTGGAACTACGTTTCTGACACCTTTAGCTATGAAGTCGTCAGCTTTGATTGGAACGGCGAGTTTGATTATGCCGGCATGGCCGCTTTTGACATTTCAAGGGATGGATTGATATGGATGCTTGGGGATTATTATCCCTTCAATGACACTTCATTCGCCTTGTTTGCGGTTGATAACTGGTATGCCTATGATTTTGAAGGCACGCAAGGGATCATGCTAGTGGATTACCATGGCAAACCAGGGGCTGGTCAATCTTATTACTGGCCGTTGGATGTGTATTTCAACACCTTCATCCCGGATTTCATGAAATAACCTCTTATCCATTGCACTACGAATTAAAGGCTGTCCGAAAGGGCAGCCTTTCTTTTCTTAGTAAAAAGGAGATGCAGGGCATGGTTAACAAGCAAGATTCTGCTTAAAAATTGACAAAAAATCAGCTGCCAGCCTTTCTTCTATCATCACATATATCATCATCATCATTGCAGTTCATATATTACTTGGCTATATAGCAATCAGGTTGGCGAGTTTCGGCTATATCCCACTTCCCATTGTTGTTTCACTCATCATTGTAATCATCAGTGCTTCTTTCCTTATGCCAAAGCTGAACCACTTTCGTTGGATGGCAATTGGACTTTCAGCCTGGCTGTAATTCTCTATCTTCCCAATTGTATTTGCCATCAATAATGGTTTTACAAATGATGGGGATGGACATTTAATAGCCAAAGCACAAGCAATTGAAAGGATAAGCGATCAAACTTACCTGCCTGAGACAGGCAAGTCTTATGAGTGGGTGGCCTAACGATCAGAAGAATTTGACTGCTTGATGTGGCTCAAAGATGACCAAGGCAACACCAGCCTTGTCAGGATGGTTGAAGCCGATGCAGTGGAAAAGGTCCTTGAGATTTTTCCTGGTCAGAATGGTATTGGATAAGTGGATGACAGTGGTGCACCCCAGATATGCCAGAACCGTTGGTTTCAGAAGTGACCCCGTCGCTGGGCGTTCATGTTGGACTGGGTTCATTGTGCTTCAATTGGATTGAAAGCCCTGAGCATTACGAATCAGAAAAGAAGGGGATTT
>JAYELT010000025.1:0-3259 GCA_034717715.1 Chloroflexota bacterium
AATGCGATCGCGTCAAAATTATTGGCTCCCGCCTGCAGTGTGAGTTTGAGATGGCTGCTTTCACGTCCAACCGCCCTGGCATAGCGCACCGCCACATCATATGAGGCAAACACCGGCTCCGGGTTGCCGCGGCCAGTGGGTTCTAACTTATGCAGGTCCTCCATAATCGTGCTGATGTGCTTCCCTGTGAGTTTGTCCAGTTTGATCTTTCGATCAATTTTCAGTTCTGGTATCAGTTCCATTTCGCCCAATTGCGCGGCTGCGTTTTCACGCAGCCTTGCGACCAATGCATCCTTATTCTCATTCCTAACCGTGAATCCCGCTGCAACAGCATGACCGCCGTGGCGCACCAGTAAATCCGCACACTCATCCAAGGCTCGTGTGATATGAAATTCCGGGATCGACCGACAGGATGCTACTGTGAAGGTCTCGCCCTGGTGACCAACGATAGAAGGACGATAGTAGGACTCAACCAGGCGAGAAGCTGCCAATCCAACCACACCTTCGCTAAAGTCGGGATGAGCTGCAAAGAACAGGACAGCCTCTGGGTCTTCGCTCAAAACCATGTCAGACGCTGTTTCCCGAATTTCTTGGGTGATATCCTGACGCTCCTTGTTATATGAATCCAGCAGCTGTGCTAATTGGCCGGCTGAACGAGGGTTGGATGTGGTCAAGAGATTAAAGGATGTCAGAGCTGACTCCATCCGCCCCGCCGCATTCAGGCGCGGTCCCAACCCAAATCCAAGATTCGAAGCATTACATTTGTTGAGGTCAATCCGTGCTACCTGCGCCAGAGAGAAGATGCCCTGCCGGGGATCGCGGCGGATCTTCTCCAATCCCGCCCTTACAAGCATCCGGTTTTCACCTTTCAGGGGTGCCAGGTCTACCACCGTACCAATCGCCACAAGGTCCAGCCAATCGTCAGCACAAACACCTTCCTGAGGATATTGTGTCAGATAAGCCTGGACGAGTTTATATGCCAGCCCCACCCCAGCCAGATATTTCTCAGGATATGGATCTCCCAATTGTTTGGGGTCAATCACCGCAAATGCTGGTGGCAAATCTGCACCAGGAACATGATGGTCTGAAACGATCACATCTATCCCCAGATCATTCGCCAAACTCACTTCTTTAACGGCACGCACGCCACAATCCACTGTGATGACCAGGTCTGTGCCTTCCTCAGCCAACTGTCGGATTGCCTGTTCATTTAAGCCGTATCCCTCCTCATATCTGTCCGGGATATAAGGTCTGGCTTCCACACCAAGGCTTGAGAGGAACCCAATCAACAGCGCAGTCGAGGTGACGCCGTCAGCATCGTAATCACCATAGACGACAATCCTCTCACCATCCCTGATGGCACGATTCAACCTCGCTACAGCTTGAGCCATACCGCTCAATAGAAAGGGATCAGTTGGAAAGGTAACCGTTCCAGCCAAAAAAGCCGCTGCGGACTCTGGATCCTGATAGCCGCGATTATATAAAAGCTGTCGCAGTAAAGGTGAAAATTCATGTAAAGATTTTGAAATATCATCAGGGATTGGATGGTGAACACGCCATATTTTAGGCAGGGGTTGATCAAGTTGAGTTTGCGTCATTATTCCTTCTCAATCATAAACAGTCTATTGTAACGTAGAGAGATTATAACCGATGGGAAAGTCCCTTGATGATTGATATTTGAAAGCACTCACAACTGGATGGATTTGCATGCCCCAAAGCCCTTAAAAACCGTTAAAATAAGAGCACTTATGATCGATCATGCTGACAAACTCCCCCTTGACCAGGTGCTGGTTGGTGATTGCCGCCAGATTCTCTCCGAAATACCTGAGAACTCAATTGACCTGGTCTTTGCAGATCCCCCTTATAACCTCCAGTTAGAAGGTGAACTCTTGCGCCCAAACCTGACCCTGGTAGACGCGGTGGATGATGATTGGGATCAATTTGAGAGCTTTACCCAGTATGATCGTTTCACCCGTGAATGGTTAACCGCTTGCCGCCGTGTCCTCAAACCAACCGGTACCCTTTGGGTGATCGGTTCATATCACAATATTTACCGGGTTGGGAAGATCCTTCAGGATCTCAACTTCTGGTTCCTTAATGATGTCGTGTGGGTCAAAGCAAACCCCATGCCCAATTTTCGTGGTGTGCGTTATACAAATGCACATGAAACACTTCTGTGGATGCAGAAGGAGAAAGGCGCCAAATACACCTTCAATTACCATGCCATGAAGGGCTTGAATAACGACCTTCAGATGCGCAGTGATTGGTACATTCCCATCTGCACCGGCAAAGAACGCCTGAAAGATGCTGACGGGGAGAAAGCCCACCCGACCCAAAAACCAGAAGCCCTGCTTTATCGTGTGATCCTGTCCAGTTCCAACCCGGGAGATGTCGTGCTGGATCCCTTCTTTGGCACAGGCACCACAGGTGCGGTTGCGCGCAAGCTTCATCGTCATTTCATCGGTGTTGAAGTTGAGAATAAATATGCTGATCTGGCAAGGGCACGTGTTAACGCTGTTGTGCAGCTTGAATTTGATCCGCCGATCTTTATCACACCCAACCCGCGCAACCGTAAAAGGATCCCCTTTAGCATCCTGGTTGAAAATGGGCTCTTAGAGCCAGGGCAATTGCTTTACTTTGGCGCTGAAGGTGGGCTGACTGCCAGGGTTTTGGCTGATGGAAAACTTGCTTTTAATGGGCGTCGAGGTTCAATCCATCAAATCGCTAAAAATATCCAAAAAGGCCCCAGCAACGGCTGGAAACTGTGGTATTACTGGGATAAAAAATCCCAACAAAGGAGACAAATTGATCATCTCCGAGAGATCATTCGAGATGAAATGACGATTAAACCAGAGAAATCAAGTTAAATTTATTCACTGACAATAGATAATTAAGGATGAAAAATGACAGAAAAATCAGGTTACACCAAGAACCCATGGAGCTTGAAAGACCTTTTTGATGGTTTTGATGATCCAAACTATAAGGCATCATTTGAGGAAATCAAGAAAGGCGTCAAAGCGTTTCAGGCTTACCGGGAACAACTCACCCCTGATATCAGCGAAGACTTGTTCATCAGCATTATCACGACATACGAGCAATTTTACCGGTGGATGAGCCGATTGAATGGCTATGCACAACTTGCTTTTGCTGCGAATACTCAGGACCAGGAGGCGCAGGCAGAGGTTGCCCGGGTGGATCAATTCCAGGCAGAGATCGTCAACCAAACCATCTTCTTCAACCTGTGGTGGAAGGCGCTCGA
>JAYELT010000025.1:3359-17846 GCA_034717715.1 Chloroflexota bacterium
AGAACGTCAATTTGCGCGGTTTCAAAGCACCCTTAGCCGTTCGCAACCTGATCAATGATATCCCGGATGAGGTCATTGAGACCTTGCTCGATGTCACCCGTCAGAATGCCAAGCACTTCCAGCGTTTTTTCCGCCTAAAAGCCAAACGGATTGGCATGGATAAGCTTCGCCGCTATGATATTTATGCACCTGTTGCAAAATCAGATAAGAAGTACAAATTCAATGAAGCTGCGGATATCGTCCTGGAGTCTTTCTTAGAATTTGATCCCAAGTTTGCCGACATGGCGAAGCGAATCTTTGACGCCGACCACATCGACAGTCAGGTTCGAAAAGGCAAAATGAGCGGCGCATTTTGTGCCACCATCGCGCCTGATTTGACGCCCTGGGTCATGCTCAACTACCAGGGCAAACCAGATGACGTCGCCACCATGGCACACGAATTAGGACACGGCATCCACTCCTTAATGGCTGAGGAGCATACTGCACTCACCCAAGACGCTTGCCTGCCGCTGGCTGAAACAGCTTCCACCTTTGGCGAGATGATGCTGGTTGATAAATTCCTGGCACAAGAAACCAATGAGGATGTCCGGCGAGACCTGCTCTTCCGCCAGATGGATGACGCGTTTGCTACCATCCTGCGCCAGAATTATTTTTCCATGTTTGAGAAAACAGCCCACGATTTGATCGCACAGGGGGCACAGGTTAATGACCTGGCAGATGCCTACATGGAAAATCTGAAGAGCGAATTTGGAGATTCTGTGGATATTCCTGATGAATTCCGCTGGGAATGGGTGATGATCCCGCACTTCTACAATGTCCCATTCTACGTCTATGCCTATGCCTTTGGCCAGCTGCTTGTTTTATCACTTTATAAGCAATTTCAAGAAGAAGGTGACTCCTTCAAGCCGCGGTATATGAAGATCCTTTCATCGGGTGGATCCATTGCCCCAATACCCTTATTGCGCAATGCCGGTATGGATGTTTCCACAGCTGAGTTCTGGCAGGGTGGATTCGATGTGATCGATGATATGGTCACCAAGTTGGAGAACCTTAGCTAGACCTTTTACTCAACTGCTAACCAACGATCTAAGCCTGAAAAGTGATAGCGTATGTATTGAATCAAGGCAGCGCTGAGCTGTTGAAGCATCACTAGAGAATCCTTATTTAATGTAGAGACGTTGCCTGCAACGTCTCTACAAGTAACAAGTATGATGAAATCAACTCAACAGGCAGGATTAGTATTGTCTGTATATCACATTGATGTATCGGGCTTAGAGAACCAAGAAATAAGGTAGGTAAATGATATGAAAAAGTTTTGGAATATCTTTGGGTGGGTTATTTCGATCATCCTTCAGATCGCCGTTTGTCTTCTTGTCCTGGATATCTTTCGACAATTTGTTTTCCCAAACCCAGTTACCAAGACAGGCGAGTTTTTGGTTATCCCACTCTTAATTTGGATCAGTTTTGTAGTTGGCGTATATGGTATTGGTATCTTGAGTTTATTGATCAGGAAAATAACGCCCCTCAAAGCTGGCCTTCGTTTTCTCAGTTCGGCGGGGTTAGCCCTCGTCCCCTAGGTTTTTGAAAAACAAAATCACAGCTGATATTTCGGGAGATTGATGTCTTCAAATCCGCTAAACATAAAAATATTGCATAATGAGAATACCTACAAGAATAAACACAAATATCTTAGCCAAGATACGCATTTACTAACCGTACATATATTTAAAACATCATGATCAAGGGTCATCCTACATGCTGAAAATCATCAATGGTAAAATCCTGACGCCTTCACCGCTTCCAAAGGATTATGGGATTCTCATCGAAGAAGACCGTATCAAGCAGGTTGCCCCAGTAGACAAATTGCCTTCAAGTGTCCCCGTGATAGATGCAATGGGTAAATGGATTATCCCTGGGTTGATCGATATTCACATCCATGGAAGTTCAGGCGCCGATACCATGGACCATGATCCGGATGCATATGTTACCCTATCACGCTTTCTTGCATCGAAAGGCGTAACCAGCTTCTTGCCGACAACGGTCACCGCTTCAAATCAGGAAATTCTCGCCGTTATTGAGAAAACACGACGGTATAAACAACAAATAACTGGCGCGCGTCTGTTGGGACTGCACCTGGAAGGTCCTTATCTCCAAGCCCAATATCGCGGCGCACAAATTGAAAGCCATCTGCGAGCAGCGCAGCCAGAAGAATACTTACCGTGGCTTAAAACAGGTATCGTCAAATTAATGACTGTCGCACCTGAAATTGACGGCGTAATGGATCTAATTAAAACAGGCACATCCATGGGGATCAAATTTGCAATTGGGCACAGCAATGCATCTTATGAGACCGTGCTAAAAGCGGTTGATCAAGGGTTAAATCAAAGCACACATACATTCAATGCCATGCCGCCCCTGCACCATCGGGAGCCCGGTGTTTTAGGCGCGGTTTTAACTGATGACCGTATTTATGCCCAGGTTATTGCAGATGGTGTTCATTTGCATCCAGCCATTGTCAAATTGGTGTTCAGAATGAAAGGCGTTGGCAAAACAATCTTGATCACAGACGCTATGCGAGCCACAGGCATGCCTGATGGCAGATATCAGCTTGGAGATCAGCCAGTGACCGTTGAAGACGGGATCGCACGCACCGACTCTGGAGCATTAGGGGGCAGTACACTCATCTTGAAAGACGCATTGAGGAACAGCGCGGAATTCACCGGCCTGGCATGGCAGGATCTGCTCCCCTCAGCAACCACCGTACCTGCAGAAAGTATAAATTTAAAGGACGAAATCGGCATTATCCAACCTGGCGCACTTGCAGATATTGTCATTATGGATGAGCAGCTTTCTCCCCAACTTACGATCATCTCCGGCAAGATTGCCTTTAAACAACACTATCATTGATCCTTCACAAGGGAGCCTTGAGCATCTCCTATCCCGCTGAGAGCGACGATAACTAACACCAAACCAATCAATCCAAGCACGAGATTAAAGGGCCAAATCGCCCAGATATTGAACCGTTCGATCAGATTTCCAGCCAGGAAAATGCCTAACCCCCCGCCAGTCCCCCACAAAGCCGTTGAATACAAAGCTTGACCCGTCGCGCGCCATTTTGGGCTGATCAATTTATCGATGAAAGCAATTGCTACGACTAAGAAACTGATCGTTGCAATGCTGTTAAAGATCTGTGTAGGAATAACCCAAACAGGGTTCTTAATAAAGATATACAGCAGCCAGCGAACGGGTAACATCAGGGCACCGATCAGAATTAAGCACCGCATCGATAAACGTTTTAGTAATGATGGCACCACCAGCATCATCGGTATTTCGAGTAATGCCTGTATGGAGATGATCACACCGATGAGCCAGGCTGAAGCGCCCAGCGATTGCAGTGAAAGCGTTTGAAAGTTGCTGCAAATACCCATGGTCGCGCCAATGAAAACACTGGCAATTAAAAAGATCAAAAATTTGGTATTTTTTATGACAACACCTATGCCTTTAAACCCTGAATAGACAAATGGTTTTTCCCTTTCAGGGAGAAACAGGCTTATTCCCCCTAATATCAGGTAAATACCTGCTGAAAACCAACCAAAATAGACCAGCACCTGATCTAAAAACAATCCGGCCATCCCAATACTTGATACAGCAAAACCTAGAGAACCCCAAAGTCGGATCAAACTGAATTCTTCTTTTTTACCCATCTCCTCAAGGTAATCCAGGATGATAGCCGTACTGATCGCGCTGATCGGCGCAATCATGGCTGAAAACAGAATCCCGTTCAATAACATCGGGACAAATGAATCAAAAAAAACCAATCCCAGTGACGCCAATGCCACGCCAAACGAACTGATCATTAGTAAGTATCGCCGGTTATTGATCACATCACTTAGATAACCCCACAACGGCTGGAACACAAGCGATGCAATCGGCATAACACCAAGCAGCACCCCAATCTGTGCACCTGAAAAATCCTTCTCCGACAGGAACATCACCATATAAGGCCCCAGGATGCCAATAGAAAAGTATTGAAAGAAGATAAAAAGTTTAAATTTGAATTTCATCGTCACGCTGTCAAGCTTTTCTAAGTATATCACTATGAACTTCTATAAAATGCTATTACAATTTGATTGAATGCCGACCATAAAGGAGATAACATTTATGACGGAAACAATCATTCGGGAATTGGACCAGGGGTTGATCATTCGCCACGCCACCCCCAAAGATGCCCAACCGCTGGCGAAATTTAATAAAGATATCCACGCTGAAGGGGATTGGGACGGAAAAGGCTTAGAAGATTGGACACTGGATTTGATAAGCGGTGAGGGTCCGACATTTGAGACAGGTGATATCACCATTGTGGAAGACACCAAAACCGGAGAAATCGTCTCAACCTGCTGCCTGATCTCACAAACCTGGACTTATGAAGGAATCCCATTTAAGGTCGGTCGACCAGAATTTGTCGCCACAAAGGAGGAGTATCGCCGTCGCGGCTTAGTACGTCAGCAGTTTGAGATCCTCCACGAATGGAGTGAAGCCCGCGGAGAATTAGTTCAAGTGATCACCGGTATCCCGTACTATTACCGCCAATTTGGTTATGAAATGACGCTGAGCGTGGGTGGTGGACGTTCAGGATACGAAGTCCATGTCCCAAAACTAAAAAAGGACGAATCGGAGCCCTACACTTTCCGACCAGCAACCATTGATGATCTTGGTTTCCTGATGTCCACCTATGAACTCGGCTGTAAACGCAGCATGATCAGCGCAGTCTGGGATGAAAAACTCTGGCGTTATGAGTTAACAGGAAAACGAAAACACAACATAAATCGACGCGATATCTACATAATCGAAAATGAGGGGGGCGTGTCAGTCGGCTTTATCGGTATCCCCCCGATTAAATGGAAAGTGCTATCAGTCCTGACGGTCTTTGAACTCACCACGGGGGTCTCCTGGTCTGAAGTGACTCCCAGTGTGGTGCGGTTCCTGTGGCACAAAGGTAAGGATTTGGCAAAGGAACAGAATCAGGAGCAAAAGCAATTTGGATTCTGGTTGTGCGAAAGCCACCCGGCTTACGATGTGCTAACCTCAAAACTGCCAAGACAGCATAAACCCTATGCTTTTTATATCCGCGTGCCCAATTTATCTGCTATGATCAAGCAGATCAAACCCGTTTTGGAAAGCCGTTTGGCTGATTCACCATTTGCACATTACAGCGGCGAGATCAAACTTTGCTTTTACCGCTCAGGATTGAAACTTGGGTTTTCCAAAGGTCAGCTCAAAGAACTTGAAGATCTTGATTATGTTGATCCCGAATTAGCAACCGCATGTTTCCCCCCCTTGGTTTTTTTACATCTCTTATTTGGACATCGGAACATGGATGAACTGGATTATGCCTTTACCGATTGTTCTTCTAAGAATACTGAAAGTAAAAACTTATTAAATGTGCTTTTCCCCAAAAAACCATCAAATGTCTGGTCGATCTCCTGAAGAAATGCTTATTACTGATCAAACACAAGGGGAAGTATATCTCAGACGGTTTTTGATCTTTGTTTTGGTGCGGAATTATTCATCAATCCGTATTTAACCAAGGCCAGCGTTCTTCCGCTGACTTAGGAGGTGGCTGTTTATCCACTGGTTTTGGTTGAGAAGGGGACGGCGCAGTCGTAGAAGCTTGATGAACTTCTCCAACAGAGTGCATCCCCACATTGCTGTTTACCCCTTCCTGGAGTCGTACATATTCTTTCGTACGGTTATATTCACGCAGTTCATTGATCCGACGGATCAACATGGGGTGGCTTTGAAAGAGTTCAGCCACTCGATTTGAGACTTCATCATCCTCTGCATCAATCACAGCCAGGGCATTTTCAAAATCCCGCTGATTGCGCACTTCTGGTGCGACCAATTTCACCAGGGCTGAAATCGCAAGATTCTTATCCTCACAAGCCAGCAGACCCGCTCTATCCGCTGAAAATTCACACATACGGTTCCACCACCGAAAAACGGCATAGAGCACAATGGATGCGCCAAAAGGTGCTGGAATACCTGCAAGCCCACCCAAGATTGTGTTCAACCAGGTGTGTCCCAGCGCGACATGCCCCATCTCGTGCCCGATGATAAACTTCAATTCTCCTGCAGACATCACCTTTAGCAGCGGGGTATACAACACCAGCGCTTTGGGTCGGCTTAAACCAAAGGTGTATGCGTTCAACTGATCCTGTTTCGCCAAAAACACATCTACCTCACCCGGTTGGAGCTTATTTGCACATTCGTTCACCACATCAGCCAGGTCAGGAGCAGTTCTCTCGTCAATGATTAATGTGTGCTGCATCAATGATCGGTGATGTGAATGGATCATCAACGCACTGACCACAAACATGCCGAGGATAAAAATACCGCTCACACAAAAAGTAACTGAGGATATCAAGATGGTCACAACCAACACCAGCAGAATGGATAACACCAGGATGAGCTGCTCATTGTCATGTCTGTAAATGCGCGAACGGAACATTCCTAAGCCTTTCTTGCACTTGGAACCAAAGAAATCACATTTCAATCAACATCTGATGATTATAAACTCAATTAAATAATTGCCGATTTAAGAGATTAATAATTTTCATATTTGGAATAACTGCTCATGGATAAGATTTATCGCCATTCCAAATCATTTTGTTGTCTAATTCTTTTTCCCAATTTTTAAGCGTCGCCCGATAGAGAGCACGCTCAAAAAAACCTCCTCGCAAAGAAAGCCCATCATACCCTTTCTTAAATAAAACTGGCATCATAGGGTTTAGCTGCTGTGCATAATGGATCATGCAAGCTTCTGGGTGAAAGCCTGGCCAGGAGTAACAGGTGACCGTTGTTCGCCGGTGTTGTGTCGGTATACCAGGAGCAACTGTATTTTCCCAGTCAGGATCAGCCGGCTGAAAGACATACTTGTCCAGATCACCCTTCGGAACACCTTCAATCCCCCTCACTACAGGAGGATCGACATCTGGGATATAAGGATCCACAGACAAATCCACTAAAATAGCATGCTCTGGTAGATGCTGGATCCATTTATTCGGTATGACAGGTTTGGCAGGATTGCGCCGCTGAGTGGCATCAATCAGGATATCCGTGTTCCTCAACCGTGCAAACATCTCGTCAGCCTGTTCAGACAGATTGCGTCCCACCGCACGGCAGATCACTCCAGGGCCACCGACAGCAATACGTTCATTATTGCGCTCGATGTTGCCCAAATGGACAGCAGCGTCTACAGCATGCTTCCCTACCATACCCGTTCCCAAAAGCAAAATTTGGATTGGTTTACCATCTGGACGCATAAACCTGGGCCATCGATCCTCGAGTAAACCGAATGCGACCTCCAGACCGTTCCATGCCACCGCTCTCATATTTTCCATCAAACGCACATCATTATCATTGATGATGCTGTCCAATGAGATGGTTTTCAAACCTAATTCTAAAAATCTTGGAACCCGTTTCGGGTGTGTGGGGTAATGCAGCATCGACATTAATATCGTGCCAGGTTTCATCCGCTCGAAATCTTTGTCCGGCGACCTCAGGATCAATACCAAATCCTGATCAAAGACATCCTGCCGAGAGCCAAAGGAGACTTTGATGTTTCCCTGCCGGTAATCCGCCTTATCAAACCCTGATCGTGACCCATACCCCTCTTCGATCATCACCTGAAAACCCAAATTAGCCATTCGCTGGATAAAATCCGGTAGAAAAACACGCTTTTCACCAACCTCCTGCTCCATACGAGGGAATCCAATTGATTTTGGGGTTGTCATTGCTATCCTTTCTTTCAAATATGATTTACTTTGATGTCAGAAATGAATTAACGCACTAATTCTCTGCCAAATTCAAAATTTGTGCGTTACCGCCGTATTTATGCTGTTATACATAAAGATGCCTTAGGAGAAATTTTACTGCTGTTTTCCTTGAAAACGCTTATGCAAAATCGTAATATCTTAGGCAAAAATAATTATACTGGATATCTTTAAGCGCACATTAGATAAATGATTGCCGGTCAATAAACATCGATGAAAGAAAAGTCATCTTAAATTTTTGTACACCTTTCGAGAAAGGACTATAATCTACTTTACAACAAACATAAAAGGAAATAAGGAGGAATAAATGTCAGAACCCCGTCCCGTACGCGCCCCACGCGGCTCAAAACTCACATGCAAATCCTGGTTGACAGAAGCACCTTTTCGCATGATCCAGAACAATTTAGATCCCGAGGTGGCTGAGCGACCAGATGATCTCGTTGTCTACGGTGGGAGCGGTCAGGCTGCCCGAAACTGGGAGTCGTTTGATGCCATCCTGGCGACGTTAAAAGAGCTCGAGGTAGATGAAACCTTGCTTGTACAATCCGGCAAACCAGTTGCTGTCTTTCAAACCCATCCCGACGCACCCAGGGTGCTGATCGCTAACTCCAACCTGGTCCCCCATTGGGCAACCCAGGAACATTTCGACGAACTGGCTGCTAAAGGGCTGATCATGTATGGACAGATGACAGCAGGTTCCTGGATTTATATTGGTACACAGGGAATCCTCCAGGGCACCTATGAAACCCTGGGTTCCCTGGCACATCTCAAGGGCTGGTCATCATTGAAAGGGAAATTTGTACTTACCGCTGGCCTGGGCGGCATGGGCGGCGCACAACCACTTGCCATTACAATGAACGAAGGTGTTGGGTTGATTGTTGAAGTGGACCCCGAGCGTGCTAAACGTCGATTGGATGTCGGCTATGTGGACACGGTGGTGGATAATATTGAGGAAGCCATGACGCTGGTTGAGGAAGCTGTGAATAATGACATCCCAAAATCCATCGGCTTGATCGGTAACGCAGCGGACATCTTTCCTGAACTGGTCCTTCAAGGCGTGGTGCCGGATGTTGTCACAGACCAAACGCCAGCCCACAACCTGCACAATTACATCCCTGCTGGGCTTACGCTTAAGGAGGCTGATGCTTTGCGCCAGAGTGACCCGGAGGCTTATGCCCGAAAAGCTCAGGATTCCATCGCCAAGCATGTCCGGGCGATGCTGGCATTCCAAAAAGGAGGTTCGGAAGTCTTTGACTACGGCAACAACATCCGTCAGCGCGCCTTTGACCATGGCGTTAGAGATGCTTTCAACTTCCCAGGGTTCGTTCCCGCCTATATTCGCCCCCTGTTCTGCGAAGGTAAGGGACCCTTCCGATGGGTAGCACTTTCCGGTGATCCAGAAGACATCTATGCAACCGATCGAGTTATTAAAGAGCTTTTTCCTGATGACACCCATTTACACCGCTGGCTGGATATGGCCCGAGAAAAAGTCCCCTTCCAGGGATTGCCCTCCCGTATCTGCTGGTTGGGCTATGGCGAGCGTGCCCTGGCCGGCCTTGCCTTCAACAAACTCGTGGCTGAAGGTGTCGTCTCAGCACCCATTGTGATTGGTCGGGATCACCTTGATTCTGGTTCTGTCGCCTCACCTAACCGGGAGACGGAGAGCATGAAGGATGGCACAGATGCGGTCAGCGATTGGCCGATCCTGAACGCCATGCTGAATGCCATCAGCGGGGCAACCTGGGTCTCCTTCCACCACGGCGGGGGCGTGGGAATTGGCTTCAGTCAGCATGCTGGCCAGGTGATTGTCGCAGATGGCACTGATGCAGCCGCCATTCGACTTGAACGTGTGCTGACGGTTGATCCCGGTATTGGGATCGTACGTCACGCGGATGCAGGTTATGAGAAAGCTATCCAATCGATTAAAAAACATGGCATCCATATGCCCATGTTAAAGGAAAAGTAATTTGCAGCATCATCAGCTACGATATTTATTCTTCGCAATTGCTATCCTGGTAGGCATCGCAGCAGGAATTTTCTTGGGTTGGAAGATTATCCCTGCGCGAAATGTGCACTCGGAGCCACACACCCTGCGTATTGATTACAAAACAGATTATGTGTTGATGGTATCCGAGTTGTTCCAACAGGATAGCGATTTTGACATGGCACTTGCCCGGTTGATATACCTTGGGGAATCTCCTCCTGAGGAAAAACTGCTATCGGCTATCCAATATGCGGACGAGAATGCTTATGAATACAGGGATCTCCAAATGATGCTCAGCCTTTTCTCAAGCATTCAAAATTCTTCACCAACAAAAGATTAAGGGGTTTTTCAGGTACACATGAACGAAAATACACAGGAGAGGAAAATTCCTCCCTCATTTGCAGAGAAAAGGGGCGCGTGGTTCATACTGACCGGGTTGATACTGGGAGTCATTCTTGGCGTGATCTATTCCTGGTGGATCAACCCCGTCGTCCTTGAAAATACCCATCCTGCCAGCCTGGAAACAAGTGATAAAGACATCTATCGCAGCACCATCGCACGAGTTTATGCGGCGACAGGCAACCTTGATCGTGCATACCGTCGGCTGGAATTAATAAATGATGGGGATCCCATCTTCACGCTTGGGGCGCAGGCGCAACAAGCTCTGGCCGCGGGTGATGGAGATCAGGCCTACGCCCTGGCTCTGCTGGCATCAGCGCTTCAATCTTCACAATCCTCGCCGCAGATCCCCACCGCAACCCTTCAAATCGTTCCCACGCAGACGTTGCCAATATCCACACAAACACCTTAAAATTCGATAGCCAATTCAATCCAATGCATAACGGTAAACATTCGTCTCACGCCGCACAAATCCCATAGCCTGGTAAAGCCGATTAGCTGCGATGCGGTTTGGGCGTGAGGTGAGATTTACCTCCCTCAAACCCAACTCTCTCGCTTTATCCAGACAGGCCTGGGTAAGCGCCTTGCCTACACCCTGTCGACGGTCATCTTTATCTACCACCACATCTTCGATCCAACCATGAACCCCTGTTGGCGTTTGGAAAATCGCCAAGGTAGCTGAACCAATAATTCTGCCCTCCGAATCAGGATGTCGGGCAAGACAAACAAACGTCTCCTTGGATGCTGCCATCATCATCAAATCTTCTCGCTTGGGAGGCGAGCTTTGATCCGAAAGCTGCGGGATCAGTCTTTGAAAAGACTGATAGATTTCTTCATTCACTTGTAGCATTTCATGGATATACATGGTCGTATCCTTTGTGTGTATACGCATTGTAACATCTTGTTTGTAACAGACATTAATGTGCTAAAATTTTCCTAATGTAATAGATGCCTTACAAACCATCCTTCTTTCAACGTATTTTTTAGATAGATATTTGGAGGACTCTATGAAAGATAGACAACAAAAAATAATTGAATCTTTCACCGGCGCCCTGGATGACCTGGATGCTGTATTAGCTGGCGTACCTGATGAGGGGTGGGATTGGGCGGAAAAGGAAGGCGAATGGTCCATCCGCCAGGTCACTCACCACCTTGCAGAAGACTGCAATGTATATGCTTTCATCATCGAACGCGCCCTGGCGACTCCAGACTGCAAGGTGTTCTTTGGGGAGTTCCCGGGAAATAAAGCCTGGGGGACCTGCTGGCGTGGGACGAACGCCCAGTGGATATCGCACGTGAATTGATGCACGCTCATCGAAAATTCCTGGCTGAACTGGTCGGGTATTTCCCTGATCGCTGGGAGAACAAAGCTGTCTTTTATAACGAATCTGGTGAGAAATTGGCAGAGCAAACCGTTGCAAAGATGATGGTCATGCTGACCGAGCACATGCAGGAACATATCAGCATGATTGAGAAAATATTTTCTGCACACCCAAGCACTTTATAAAGATTACCAATCACTTATCATCTAAAAAGGAACTCGACACATCAATGAGATCATCACAATCACGCGAGTTCTTATAAAGATTAACAGCATAGGGACGCCAGCCTAGGCGTCCCTATGATTATTCTACGCGAACAGTGTCATCATTTCAATAAACGTGCTTCTAATTGTATATCAACGCTTGCTAATGCTTTTGAGATGGGACAATTTTGCTTTGCCCCAGAGGAATATTTTGTAAATTCTGCTATGGTGATATCCTGCACCCTGCTTTTTCCTTTTCGCCTTGATGCTGTTGCTGTTTTTACTCGACGACTCGCTGAAAAGGCTCGATAGCCTGTCTTTCCACTGTTTCATTTGATTTCTCGGGTTACCGTACTTGGCGATCGACCGATTTCCCTGGCAATTTCTCGTATGGTTCTCTTTTAGGCTAGTCCTCTACTTATGCTTTCCCGTTCTTGGTTTCCTAATTTTTTGTAGTTGTTCTTTTGCATACGAATGCTTTTATCACCTCATCCGTTGCACAAGATTCTTGATTCCAAGATTAAAATAATGTTGAAAAATTGCCTGTTCCAAACAAACCCTATGACTGAAGAAAGCATTTGTTCAAGTCATCATCTCACAAACAAACTTAATATGATTCAGTTACTCAAAACGATCATAAGGATTTGATATATATTGTCAATACTTGAAGTTTCCCTTTCTAGGTATTATGGACTAAGCAGCCCACATTTTTGGTGGGCTTCGGGGTTAGATAACGAAAATATATATAAAATACAATTAATCATCTAATAAGGACCAAGTAGATAAAGATTTCTCCATATTATCATTTAATCCATAAGAAACGACGTTGCCATTAGTCTTAAGCCCTACGACAAAATGTGGTCCTACAACAACAGAAATAATATCTCTCCAATCAGGGACCTCCAAACCAATAGCTTCAACTGAGCCATCAGATTTTATTCCAACAGTAATTCCCTCATTTGCCGCAATAAAAACAATATTTTCCCAATTTGATAACTCTGATCTTACGTCATCATCTGTTCCGACAGATATAACAGTCCCATCTTTTTTTAATCCAACGATAAAAGATTTGACAAATGCCAATTGAACGATATCTTCCCAACCAGATATATCTAAATGATCAAGGGAATCACTTAGAAGTGTTACAACTGATCCATCAGTTTTAATTCCTGCAAACGAAAATTTATTTGAAGCTATAGCGATAATATCTTTCCACTCTGATGCTGTTAGTGTATAAAATTTGTCATCGATATTAATAAAAACTGTTCCATCTCGATTCAGACTTATTGTATAGTAATCACCAGCTAACAAGGATACAATGTCATGCAACTTGTCAACTTCAATTTGACCATAAGTATTATCTCCAACAGCGTCGACATATCCATAATAATTAAGGCCTAAAGTATGAGTATTACTTGTTGAAACAGCGATAATATCCTCCCAATCACCAACACTTAGTCGATTACTAGAATTAGCACCAATAGTGACAACCGTACCATCTACTTTTAAACCGACAATATGATTATCACCAACCGAAATTATGCCCTGATTATAAAAAGATATTCTTTTAGCTAGATTACATACCTGAGTAAAATCAGAACCTAGGCTAAGATTAGTGGCAATTTGAGATCTTTTTCCAAAAGATAGAATATCCTCCGAGAGCAAATAGAAAGATTTCCGTGCCAGAAATGAGCTGTCCTTATAATCGTTAAGATTTGTAAAAATTTTTGATGCTTCAGAATATTGTTTATTCTCCTAGATTCAAGTATCAAGTGCAACAGTGATTTTTTAAGATTACCATAGGTTGAGAAAAATTAAGGCACTTTCTCGGCCTGAGGTTCAATCGATTTTCAATAAAACATATGTCTGCTTTATTTAGTTTTCTGAAGTCTGTATCTTTCGGTATATATTGTCGGATCAGTCCATTGGTGTTTTCATTGGTACCTCGCTCCCATGAGGCATAAGTATGGGCAAAGTATACTTCTGCACCCAACGCCTGGCTTATTTTCTCGTGACTAGCGAATTCCTTTCCATTATCGCAGGTAATCGTATGAACCGGGTAGCCTTTCAACAGAGCAATAATTTTTTCTTTGACCGCTTCTTTTGTGCGTTGTTTCACCAAACCCATCCGCATAAAGCGGCTCTTGCGGTCCACCAGGGTTACAATAGCACCTTTCATATTTTTGCCAATAATCGTATCAGCTTCCCAATCGCCAACCCGTACTCGAGCATCAACTATCTCTGGACGTTCATCAATGCTCTTTTGGTTGGGTATTTTGCCTCGATTATCACCTTTTTGGCTTCTTTTCCGGTATTTTTTCTTACGTCGCAGGTGCTTATACAACTTGCCTTCTTGCCGCTTATCTTCCCAGATATGTTGATAGATCCATTCTGGGCTTACCTTAATGCCATAATTATCCAGGACCCAGTGCGATGTCTGCTCGGGGCTAAAGTCCATTTCCAAGTGCTTGTCAATAAGTGCCCAATCGTACAGCGTTATCCTTTTTTGGGCTTTGTTAAGGCGTTGCTGCGCCATCCTTTGTGCTTGTTTGTACCGATAGCCTCGCTTTCCTGTGTTGCGCCTCAACTCACGACTGATTGTCGACCTATGGACACGAATAATTTGTGCGATTCTTGCTTGACTAAATCCTATTTTCAAAAGGTTATATATAAGGTATCTTTGTTCTTGGGTAAGCTGCGAGTAACTCATATGTGCTCCTTCAACTTTGGTGAGTGGAAAGAGCCTT
>JAYELT010000026.1:0-4906 GCA_034717715.1 Chloroflexota bacterium
TTCGGATTAATGCAACTCGGTTCCTGCTTCGGGTAAGTGCTTTCATACAAACGCTGCCTGTCCTGATCATGAAACCGGACGACCTGGTCGAATTCAGCCGTCAAAGCTATGCCAGGCCTGCCGATATAGAAAGTTGGGCAGAAGATGAGTTAGTTGATTCTGGTCTAGCCCCTGATGAAATAGATCTCTTATCGGATCTTCCCAAAAAAACCGGAAACCTATTATTATTAGGTGTGGGTGGTGGTCGCGAAGCTATCCCGCTGGCTAAGATGGGTTTTCATGTGACAGGGGTTGATTATGTGCCAGCCATGGTTGAACTTACAATAGAAAATGGAGCTAAGCGGGGGGTTCATATAGAGGGGCTGGTGCAGGAGATTTCAAAACTTGAAGCGCCGCCTGAGACCTATGATGTTATTTGGATCTCTAGATCGATGTACTCTTGTGTGCCCACCCGGGAAAGGCGGGTTGAGATGGTCAAGCGGATTGCCTGTGCATTAAAACCGGACGGTTATTTCCTGTGCCAATTTCATCGAGGTAAAATAACTAAGGAATCAGCTAAATTAATTTTTTTACGTCGGTTGATTGCTGCCTGTACATTGGGAAACACAAAATACGAAAAAGGGGATATGCTGCATCTAAATGTTGAATTTTTGCATGCGTTTAGCGAAGAAGATACGCTTCGATCGGAGCTGGAAGAAGGTGGGTTTGAGGTTGTTCACATTCAAACGGACATTAATCCTATCAGAGGAGGGGCTGTGTGCAGAAAACCTTTGGCAATACCTTAAAACATAATTTGATATGGAGGCTCAATAATGACTGAAATTGATCTAGACAAAATATATCATCCATCTGACGTTATTGTTGCACGTGAGATTGAAGGAGAATTGATCATCGTTCCACTGGTGGCCGGGATTGGCGACATGGAAGATGAACTCTTTACTCTCAACGAAACTGGAAAAGCGATCTGGGATCGATTGGATGGTAAAACAAGCTTGGAAGAAGTTATCGCGGACATAGAACAAGATTTTCAGGCAAATCCTGGTGAAATTAAAAACGATGTACTTGGTCTTGTGGGAGAGTTAGTCAAACGGAGAATGCTGATTGAGCAATCCACCGTTTAATACTCCCCACCTATATACACTTAGTGCAGATGCATTACCCCTCTCCGGCTTCACTTTACTGAAATTAATGCAGGCTGTTTTGGCCAAAGACGTGCCTTTCCGGTTTCGTGCAAAAGGGGGGAGTATGGCACCATTTATTCATGATGGCGACCTGATAACCGTGACTCCTTTTCAAAACAAACCACCTGGAATCGGTGAAGTGCTTGCCTTTATTCATCCTGATATAAAAAAATTGGTCATTCATAGGGCTGTAGCCAAATGTGATTCTGGTTTATGGATTCAAGGGGATAGTGTCGATGTAACATCAAATGGAGTCGTTCCGTTAAAAAATCTGCTTGGACGAGTAACATGCATTGAGCGTGGAAGCCACCGCGTGTGGTTAGGCTTGGGATTGGAACGATTTTTCATAGCATGGCTTTCACGTCTTGGTCTCCTTATCCCGGTGAACCAATGGCTATTACACTGCCGACAATTCTTTACTAGAAGGATGGAATTAATATGACATCATTTGTTTCACGCAGCCGATTTTCCGATTTTGCATTATGGAAGAAGATTGCAAACCGGCGTGTACCTATGGACTTCTATCTGGAGATTACTGCGCGCTGCAATAATAATTGCCGCCATTGCTACATCAATCTGCCCGCGGGGGATTCAGAAGCTCGTCGAAATGAACTCAGCCTAGACGAAATCAAGGATATCGCCGATCAGGCCATTGAATTAGGTGCTTTGTGGTGCTTATTAACTGGTGGTGAGCCATTGCTGAGAAAGGATTTTTTCGAGATATACATGGCACTAAAGAAGAAAGGTCTCCTTCTATCTCTCTTCACTAATGCCTGTCTGGTAACTGAAGATCACATTGATCTATTCAAGAAATATCCCCCTCGTGATATTGAAGTATCGGTTTATGGGGTAAGCAAGGAAACTTATGAGAGAGTAACCAGAAAACCTGGATCCTATGCTGCTTTTATACGTGGTCTGGATCTCTTATTGAAAAGTGGCATTAAAATTAAATTAAAGACTATGGCGATGCGTTCTAATGTGCATGAGCTTCCAGAAATTGCAGCTTTTTGCCGTGAACTTACCGATAGTGCCTTCCGGTTTGATCCCTTACTACATCTCAGATATGATCAAAATCCCACAAGGAACAAAGAAATTCTGGATGAACGACTTACTCCAAACGAAATCGTAGCGATTGAACAAGCTGATGAGGCCCGTGCTGAGGCAATGAAGAATCATTGTGAAAAATTCATTTTCCCTGAAAGCGGTCATTACCAATGCAATCACCTTTTTCATTGCGGGGCAGGCAATGCCAGTTTCGTTGTCAGCTATGATGGTATCTTTCGTCTTTGTGCTGATTTGTGGCATCCTGATACGATTTATGATTTGCGCACAGGCAGCCTAACAGAGGCATGGAACGATCTGGTTCCCCGAGTCAGAGACATGCGATCAAATAATCCAAACTATCTGGAGCGGTGTCGAGACTGCCCGATCATTAACTTATGTTATTGGTGCCCAGCTCATGCGTACTTGGAGTGTGGTCAATTGGACTGTTGGGTCGATTATTATTGTCAGATCGCGCACGCTAGGGCAAAAGCTTTAAAAAGTGCAATGAAAAGTAATAGTTAAAAGCTCAAATCTCAAAGTAGTAGTTGAAATAAAATTATTAAAAGAGATTTTTGGATGCCTCTATTTTTGAATAATGAGGAGTGTAATAAAGAGGAGAATATCGGACTACAAGTTATAAATAATCTGCTGATGCCCACAAAGTTAGGGGTGGAAAATCAGAAAACGATTACTAGTCTCCTGTTTCTCGTTTTTTTCACCATTTTTCTCCCAATAACCTCTCACCTAATATCTATAACCAACTAGCTAAGAAACAACTTATGTCCAAATGGTTTAAGTATTATCAGAATGGAATGTCCGAAGCCAAAGCGGGTGATCGCATAAATGGGCAAAATAAACCTGAGAATACAAAAGGAACACTCAAGCGTATTTTGCCATTTCTGCGTCCTCACTGGCAAATTGGGTTGTTGGGCGCGGCGCTAATCATCATTACCAGCTTATTGGTGTTTCCACAACCACTCATTACCCGTTTCCTTGTGGATGATGTCATCCTTAATAAACGTTTGGATCTGATGCCTTTAGCGATTATCTTATTTGTTGGGATCAAAGCGATCAATTTGGGCGTGACATTATTACAAAGATATAATCTTAACAATTTTGAACAATACGTGCTTTTAGATATTCAATCCGCTCTTCTTGATCATACCTTGTTGCTCCCAAAGACATTTTTTGACGAAAATGAGATTGGTTACCTCGTTTCTCGCATTTCCTCCGATGTGCAGGGTTTACGCTGGTTCTTATCTGGTACGGTTGTTTATCTGGTAACTAACCTCATTCAGTTTATTGGCGGACTTGGGTTCCTCTTTTATTTAGAGTGGCGTCTCGCGTTAGTCAGCCTGTTTATCCTGCCGTTCTTGGCCTGGGTGATGAATCATTTTTCAAAACGATTGCGTACACTGAGTCATCGCGGTATGGAACAACGTGCCACAATTATGGAAAAGCTGCAAGAGACCATCGCCTCAATGCCCCTCATTAAGACATTCTCGACGGAAACTTACGAAAGCCAGCGAACCAGGACCGCTTTAGAAAACGGTCGCCAGATTGCCATGGCACAAAGCGTCGTCAGCTCAGTTGCCAACACGATGATTACAATAGGACCAACCCTGGCAAGAGGGGTGGTGATAATTATTGGGGTTTATTTAGTTGTTCAAGATTTGTGGACCTTGGGGTCATTGCTGGCGTTCTATTCCTACCTGGGTTTGGTCTTCAGTCCGGTATTGTATATCGCCAGTGCTAATTTCTCGCTGCAGAGTTCTTTGGCTGCTTTGGATAGGGTTTTGCGATTGTTTGATATCGTGCCCGAGGAAAATCTGATCTCAGGGATGAAGGTCAATCAGCTTTCTGGCGATATTAAGTTTGATCATATTGATTTCTCTTATGGTGATGATGCGCTCGTGCTTGAGGATATCTCATTCCATATCCAACAAGGTGAACATGTTGCAATCATCGGACCAAGTGGAGTCGGAAAAACAACCCTGATCAGTTTAATCTTATGTCTTTACAAACCCAAACAAGGTAATATTTTATTTGATAACTTACCTTTATCCCATTATCATCTCCCATCTTTAAGAAGACGGATTGGGTATGTTTCCCAAAGAACCCTCCTTCTCTCAGGGTCATTTAGAGAAAACCTGTGTTATGGGAATCCAGAGGCCAACCCAGAAGAAATTGAGTCGGCTAGCCGAGTTGCAGGGATCCATGATTTTATCATGGGTTTACCTAAAGGCTATGACTCAAAAATTGAAGAGCGGGGTGTAAATTTATCTGAAGGTCAGAAACAACGGCTTTCAATCGCCAGGGCACTCATCAAGAAACCAGACATTCTCATTCTTGATGAACCAACTGCTGCCCTTGATAGTATCGTCGAACATTCGATCTTTGAATCGCTCCCTCAATATATTCAAGGTAAGACACTTTTCATAATTGCGCATCGATTGGCAACCATCCAGCATTCTGATCGTATTTTCTTATTAAATGAGAAAAGATTGGTAGGTGTTGGGACTCATATGCAGCTGCTTAAGAACAACGAGTTATATCGGGAAATGATAGCCAATCAGGAATTATTCAGAACCCTTTAAACCACTTGATTTCCCTCTTAAAGCCGCTTTAGAAGGCAAAAATAGGTTATAAAACTGTCTAAAACATGCCTTCGCTAGGGGAAT
>JAYELT010000027.1:0-48093 GCA_034717715.1 Chloroflexota bacterium
CTCTATGAACTTTCTTTATCTCTTCCATAAGATTGTACCGAGTATGCAAACGACCAGCGGTATCAATAATGGCTATATCAATGTTCCGTGCAATAGCCGCATTGATACCATCATATGCAGCAGCCCCAGGATCCCCTCCTGGTTGACCAGAGATGATCGGCACTTCTGCTCGTTCAGCCCAAATCCTTAGTTGATCAATGGCGGCTGCTCGGTAGGTGTCTGCAGCAATCAATAACACTGATTTGCCCTCATCTTGAAATCGATTAGCAAGTTTTGCTGCCGAAGTAGTCTTCCCAGAACCGTTTACACCCACTAAAAGAATGACAGAAGGTTGAGAGGTGAAACCAGGGATTTCGGGTTGATCTAATCTGATAATTAATTCTTCTTTTAGTACACTAAGTAATTCATCTATCCGTGCAAGACCCTTTCCATGTACCTTGTTTCGTACTTCGTTGATTACACTCGAGGTTGTTTTGGTACCCATATCTGATTGGATCATTAATGCTTCCAAATCCTCCCAGGTTTCATCATTTAATTCTGTTGTTCCAAGATAGTTTGCAATACGTCCAAATGCAACTTTGCGGGTTTTCTCCAGGCCTTTGCGCCATTTTGTAATTAAATTATCACTCATATAAGCTCGATTTTAAAATACTCAAAATTTATAAATATGACTTGTTTTCTGCTGCTAATTGGCCGCATCCAGCTGCGATCTTGATCCCACGTCGAAGGCGTATTGAGCAGGAAATATTAGATTTATTCAATCTTTCATAGAATGCTGATGCTTGGTTCGCATCGGTTGGCTGCCCATTATACGCCACTGTCGGATTGAGTGGGATCAGGTTAACGTGACATATCATACCGCGAAGCTTCCTTGCAAGTGCTTCAGCATCTTCAGAGGAGTCATTTACGCCTTGAATTAAGGCATACTCAAAGGTAATTCGTCGTTTTGTCTTTTGAACGTATTGCCTGCATGCAGAGATTAACCGACTAACCGGATATTTCTTATTGATAGGGACAAGTTTGGAGCGCAGCTCGTCGTCAACGGTATGCAGACTGATTGCAAGATTGTATTGCCGGCCCTCTTCTGCAAATCGAAGGATCTCCGGGATCAAACCAACCGTACTTATTGTAAATCGCCTTGCTCCCAACCCAAAAGCATCCGGGTCATTCAAACGGTCCAGTGCGGTCATTACCGAAGCATAATTCTGGAAAGGTTCACCCATGCCCATGACCACCACATTAGTTACCCTATCCCCATCCACATCCAACATCCGTGCATAATGCAGCACCTGGGCAATTATCTCACCGCTGCTAAGATTTCGATGTAATCCCATCTGTCCAGTAGCGCAAAAAGAACAACCAATTCCACATCCTGACTGGGAGGAAATGCACAATGTACGGCGTTTCTCGTAATACATCAAAACAGCTTCAATCGGGTTCCCGTCATGCAGTAAGAATAGGGTTTTTACAGTCAAACCATCAGCCGATTTAATTTCCTTGACCGGGGTACCGGCATTGAAAGAAAATATGTTGCTCAACTCCTCGCGAAAGGATTTCGGGAGTGTCGTTATCTCTTCCGGAGTGGATTTGAATGACTTATAGATAGCAGTCCAAATCTGATCTGCACGATATCCTGGTTGACCCAATTCCTGCAAAGCAGTTTTAAGATCAGAATAGTTCATATCATAGATCAATGGTTTCTTTACGTCCATCAGCTAATCAATTCCGTTAAATTTGTTGTGACTATTTCAGGAGAGGGCATATATTCTTGTGCTTGTTTCAAAGAAGAAGCCCCTGTCAATACCAACGCAGTGTGGATGCCTGCAGCTTGCGCACCCGCGATATCTGTTTCTAACCGATCACCAACTGCAAGTGTTTCGTGAGGCAATGTTCCCAAACGTTTTAATGCTATTTGATAAAGCAAGGGTTCAGGTTTGCCAACGATTTTGGCTTTCTTACCAGATGCAATCTCCAGTGCTTCAATCACTGTTCCCGATCCGGGGATAAAACCCTCTGGTGTGGGAAGCGTTCTATCAGGATTGGTCCCAATAAAATCACATCCGGCTTGAATTAACAATGAGGCATGCTTAAGCTTTTCATATGTTAAATGGTAGTCAAGTGAAGCGACGACAATCTTTGCGTCCAGTCTTGTATTATCAACAACATTCAAACCATGTGCTGCTAACGTATGTTTTAAGCTGGGTTGACCGACCACATAGACACTCGTATTCACCGGGTATTGTTCACTAAGGTATCCACCTGTAGCTTCTGCAGCAGTAAGGATTTGCTCAATCTCAATCTTAACACCAAATCCTGCAAGTTTATCCAGGTATTCGTCCACTGTCTTGGTGGCATTGTTCGTCACAAACATATATCGATATCCGAAAGCCTGGATTTGGTCAAAGATTACTGGCAAATTTCCGATAGGTTCTGTATCGCTCCACAATACCCCATCCATATCGAGGATAAGTGCTTTTATGTTTGAAAGGTGGGTAGATATCATAGTTCTCCGGTAAAAAAATGCCGGATAGCTGTATGCACTCCGGCAATAAAATTATCAAAGGTTGTCTCATTACTTCTCTGGTGTTTCCAGGACTTTATCCACCAAACCGTAATCAACAGCTTCCTGGGCGTTCATATAAAAATCGCGCTCAGTGTCCCGTATGATTGTATCAACATCCTGTCCAGTTGCATCTGCAAGAATCTCATTCAGGCGTTCTTTTAAACGTAAAATCTCTTTTGCCTGGATCTCGATATCAGATGCCTGCCCTTGAGCACCGCCAAGAGGTTGATGCATATGGATGGTGGCATGAGGCAGGGCATAACGCTGTCCCTTTGAGCCGGCTGCTAGAAGAACAGTGCCAAAACTGGCTGTCACACCCACGGCAACTGTGCTGATCTTGTTGGGGATCATTCGCATTGTGTCGTAGATCGCCAAACCTGAATAAACTTGCCCACCAGGGGAGTTAATATACATCTGGATGCCGCTTTCAGGATCTTCTCGGCTTAAATAAAGTAGTTGTGCTACGACCACGTTGGCAACCTGGTCATTGATTGCGGACCCAACGAAGACGATTCTATTCTTCAATAATAATGAGAAAATATCGTAAGCTCGTTCACCGCGCCCGGTAGTTTCTACAACCATTGGGATAACGGACGAAATTTTGTTTGTTGTCATAATTTCCTTCTTTTAAGAAAAATTCTTGCTCGAAATCAATCTTCAGATTCTTCTGCTTCATCTTCATCGGATGGCTCTTCAACAGCAGCATCCTTAGACTCTGTAGACATTTCCTCTGAAACGTTAAGCTCATCTTCTACATCATCAGCATTTTCGATGAGGTCTTCATCGCTTTGAGAGGCTTCATCAGTATCTTCTTCAGTAAGAACTTCATCAGGAGCGTCATTTTCGCTTTCTTCATCTGGGATTGGCTGACCTGTCGCTATCAATTTTAAACGTTCTTGTAATTGTTCGTTCATCGTACGCTGGAAACTTTCCATGCTAATTGTTCTAGAAAATTGTTCTTTCCCCATCTCCTTTTGCATTTCTGCCATGTCTCCCGAATAAACCATTTCTGACATCACATTGTTTAGATTCTCCTTAAGCATTTCCTGGTTGAGTTTCAGATCTTCTGCTTCGATTAAGGCATCAACAACAAGTGAACGTTCAAGTCGTTGTTTGGCAACAGGACGAATCTCCTCTTCTTTGAATGTCTCCTCATCCTTGCTTCGGATTTTGACATATGTTTCGAAATTCATGCCCTGCTTTTCTAGACGGGATTTAACATCTTCTAGAACGTGTTCTTCTTCATGCTCCAGCATTTGCGGTGGGTAGGTCATCTTAGTTTGCTCAGTGATTTCATTAAAAAGATCATCAAAATATTCTTGATCATAGGTGATTTGATGTTGGTCACGTAGCCGTGCTTCGACTTTTTCACGGAATTCTTCTGGTGAGTCATCACTCCCTAGCGTCTGCACAAAATCTTCGTCAAAGACCGGTAATTCCAATTCTTTTACAGACTGCACTTCAACATTAAATAACCCTGTCTTGCCTTGATATTCTTCGTTCTCATGATCTTTTGGAAAAGTATGCTGGATCTCCTTGGTATCTCCATCTTTTACACCTAACAATTCTCTGGAAAAACCAGGATACGGCCATTCATTTCCTGGATCTTCATCTGCAGCAGGAATGAGTACCTGCTGATTGATTTTTTCAGTGATAGATGCATCTTCATCCTCTTTTGGATTGAGAAACTCGCCACTTAAGTTAAAATAGATCAGGTTGCCTTCCTTTGCAGGATGCGATGCTGGGATTATCGTTGCCGCATTGCGTCGCATATTGTCGATGAAATCATCCACCTCTTTAATATCAAATTCCACTAATTGATATTCTTTGCGAATCTCTTTGTAATCACCCAGGTCGACCTCTGGTTCCAATGGGATCATAAACACAAATTTCGGTGGATCATAACTCTCGATGCTTTCAAGATTTCCAGATCCGGATGGCTTTATTCCTTCCTGGTCAAGGATTTTAGCATAATCATCATCCAATAAGATATCTATCGCCTCTTGAATAATTGAACCTTCCCCATAATGACTAAGGACCACCTGGTAAGAAGCTTTTCCAGGTCGGAAACCAGGGATTGTTGCATTTTTTGCGATTTTTTTAGCAGCACGCCTTTTGAAGCCTTCAAATACATCTTTGGGATATTCGACAGTCAATTTAGCTTGTCGGTCTTCTTGAATTACTTTATCGATTTTCAATGTTATTTCCTTTAAATCAAATCTTCATACAATCAAGATAATGAGAGAATTATCGTCTTATTAATATGAATATTTTACAAAGTGATGTTACACAGCTCTGGTAAAGGCACTCTCAAATCATGATACCTCAACATGTCTTGAGAATTTGTTTACTCTACTTTTATTCCGTGGGGATTTTACCATATTTAATATATATTTTCTATTAACGCATAGGTTTTGCGTTCTTCAACAAAACGGCTGATCATTAAAACAAAATAGGCTTTGCAGCCTATCAAGAGTGGGGAAGGAGGGGGTCGAACCCTCACGCGTTGCCGCACGTGATCCTAAGTCACGCCTGTCTGCCAATTCCAGCACTTCCCCGATTAATTGCTATGAAATTATACGTCAGAGCATTTCTAACGTCAATCAAGCTTTTTAAGGATCAAGGACGATTGAGTATGGATGCTCGAGTATAATATCCCTTCAGAATTACCTTCGAATTCAAGGAGATACTTTGACTCAAATCATCAAGACATCTACACCAGGTAAAGAAAAAAATCGATTAAGTAAGGCAATTGTCATCACGATCCGTGAATTCATGCGTATGCAAGAGCCAAATGACACAACAAATGATATGTTGGCTTTCATCATATTAGCTCTTGAGGAGATCGCATCTGGAATTGATAAATCAGTCATTGCTTGGGAGAAAAGAGGCTATTGGGTTAAGGCGGATAAATATCGAATGAAATGGCAGTGGACTGAAGTTTATGCCAGGAAATTGGAAAAGGCTTTATCTCTCAATGAGTGGGGCGAAATAACAAACATCCTGATTCAAATTATGGGTCATTTTGACAGTATCAAGGTCAGTGACAATCACCGGATGGGAAAACCCTGGTTGGGAGCACATAAGAATTTCAAAACATTAAGAAATAATCAACAATAATTTTAAGCTATTCATCACTGATTGATAACTTGATTTATGTAAATAATGAATGACCTTTAATGAATGATGGTAATATTGAGTTGAATTCAATAATCGAAGAATTTTGGATTTTTATCGATAAAGATGGCTTAGCTTTTGATACTCTCACCAAATCTTACTAAGGAAACCTTCCTAACTTATGCCACAAAACAGAATAACCTCTCACCCAATTCTGGAAGTTCCCAAAGCACAGACAATTGAATTTTTTTGGAAAGGTGCTCCCCTTCAAGCCAAGGAGGGCGAAACAATTGCGTCAGCACTAATTGCCAACGGCATTGATATATTTGGGCATCATCCTAAGGACAATTCGCCTTTAGGTTTATTTTGTGCAAATGGTCAATGCTCACAATGCCTGGTTCTGGTCGAAGGAAAACCAGTCAAGTCGTGTATGACAAAAGTCAAACATGGCATGTCTGTCATGCCGGCAGATGGCCTTCCAGACATATCTCATTTACAGGAATTTGAGGATGAACATCGTGGTGGAGATTACAAAAAAATAATTGACGTACCGGTCCTGATTATTGGTGGTGGCCCGGCTGGTTTATCAGCTGCCATTGAGTTAGGACAACTCGGTATCCACACTTTGCTTGTTGATGATAAATCCCATTTGGGTGGGAAATTGGTTCTCCAAACTCACAGGTTTTTTGGATCAAGTGAAGTTGTATATGCAGGCACACGCGGGATTGATATTGCCAAAATATTTGAATCAAAAATCAGGGTTTTGCCATCTGTTGATATATGGCTCGAAACGACAGCAATTGGTGTTTATGAAGAAAAGATAGTTGGCCTTTGGCGCCGCGAAGATGATCAATACGTCCTCATCAAGCCAGAAGTGTTATTGATCGCAAGTGGAGCTCGAGAGCGGTCGCTTCCCTTTAAAGGGAATACCTTGCCTGGTATATATGGAGCAGGGGCATTCCAAACGCTTGCAAATCGTGATCTGGTTAAACCCGCCAAAAACCTGTTTGTTGTAGGAGGTGGTAATGTCGGGTTAATAGCAAGCTACCATGCCCTTCAAGCGGGAATCAATGTCGTTGGTTTAGCAGAAGCTCTTCCTGAATGCAGTGGATATAAAGTTCACAAAGATAAACTTGCCCGACTTAACGTCCCTATATTAACCTCACATACAATCTTGGAAGCTAAAGGGGTACAACACGTCCAGGGTGTTGTTATCGCTAAAGTTGATGAAAATATCCAGCCTATTCCGGGGACGGGAACGGAGATCGCCTGTGACTGTATCTTGATTGCAGTTGGTTTAGACCCGGTCGATGAATTCTATCATAAAGCACTGGATATCGGATTACCTGCCTATGCTGCTGGTGATGCTTACGAAATATCAGAGGCATCTGCTGCGATGTTCTCCGGGAAAATTAAAGGTATCGAGATAGCACATCATCTTGGTTATCCAGTTTCTGAAATTCCTGAAAAATGGCGGAACATTGAAGCTGTATTGAAATCTAAGCCAGGGCCTATTCACCAAATAGAGGAACAAAAACTGCCTGGTGAAGTATTCCCAGTGATACACTGTCACCAGGAAATTCCCTGCGATCCCTGTGCATCGGTTTGTCCATACAGCTTGATCAGATTAAACACCGATGATATACGCTCTTTGCCGCAATATTGTCCGATTGATGAGAAAATTTGCATCGGCTGTGAACGCTGTGTGGCTGTGTGCCCCGGATTGGCGATCACTCTTGTGGATTTTCGGAAAGATTCACATAACCCCATTGTGTCAATTCCCCTCGAATTTAACAATTCACTGACGAATAAGGGAGACAGGGTACCAGTCACTGATGAAGATGGACGCATTTTAGGCAGATATCAGGTGATGAGCACACGTACGCTGCGACAATACCCTCGCACTTTGATCGTACGTGTTCAGGTTCCCAGGGAAATTTCCACTAAAGTAGCAGGGATACAAATTATGGCAGGTTGGAGGTCAACTGAACCTGAGATTAGTAAATTTATCGAAAAAACTCAACATGAAACCATCATTTGCAGATGTGAACATATCACATCTGGTGAAATCCGAGCACTGATACGTAGTGGTGTCAGGGATATCAACCAAATTAAAGCTGTCACCAGAGCTACAATGGGAGCTTGCGGTGGGAAAACCTGCCTGTCATTGATCAAACAGATTTTCAAAGAAGAGGGAATTCCTTTAGGAGAAGTCACAGATACAGTCCAAAGACCAGTATTTGTTGAAATACCTTTGGAGACATTAGCTAAAAATCAACAGGAGAACGCATAGCGTATGATTCCAAAATCAAGAAACAGCTTTGATATAATCATCGTTGGTGCTGGTTCTGTTGGTGTACCATCTTCTTATTTTCTAGCAAAAGCAGGATTCAAAGTTCTCGTGATAGACAGTTTGCCCAGTGTTGGTCAGGCCTCAAATAAACATGCCATTGGTGGTATACGGGCAACACATTCTGATCCTGCAAAGATCCACTTAGGCAAACGGAGCTTAGAGGTCTTCTCGGGCTGGGAAGAACAAATAGGTGATGATATTGAGTGGCACAAAGGCGGCTATTCCTTTGTTGCTTATGATCCATCAAACGCCCTCGAGTTACAAGAATTGACGGAATGGCAACAGCAATATGATCTCAATATCTCCTGGCTCAATAAAGCTGATTTGATGGAGGTAATTCCTAATCTTAATCATGAGGGTTTGATTGGTGGCACTTTCTCCCCGGATGACGGAAGCGCATCTCCTCTCAAAGCCGCATTCAGCTTTTATCAACGCGCAAAAGATCATGGGGCAGTTTATAAATTTAATGAGACTGTGCTGTCGTTCATCACGAAGCACAACAGGGTATTAGGGATTAAGACAGATAAAGGAGAATATTACTGTCAATGGGTAATTAATGCTGCAGGTGGTTGGGCTCGTCCGCTTTCTGAAAAATTAGGCGTTGATGTTCCTGTAAACCCTGATTCCCATGAAGCTGCAATTACTGAACCTGTTACCAGGTTATTTCATCCAATGATTGTGGATATGCGGTCTTATCCAGGTTCTGCAAATTTCTACTTTTATCAGCACCCCACAGGTAAAATCATATTCTGTATGACACCAGATCCCGCTATTCTTGGGATACACACAATAGCCTCCAGTGATTTCTTGCCAAAAGCAGCTCGAAGATTAATTGAGTTATTGCCTGTGTTAAAATACATTCGGGTTCGAAGAGTTTGGCGTGGTGTTTATCCCATGACTCCTGATGGGTCTCCTATCATTGGAGAAGTTGAAGGACTGGATGGGTTTGTGCTGGCTGTTGGCATGTGTGGACAGGGATTTATGTTTGGACCTGGTGTCGGAGAATTACTAACCCATTTGATAATGGAAAAATTGGATGATGCAGACAGGATGGTTTTGGACCAACTGTCATTTCATCGGAAATTTGAATCGATGGAGATGTTAAAGTGACGATCAAATCAATCGTGTTTGATATCGGCGGTGTCCTCTTACGCTCAGAAGATGAGAGTGGTCGTAAAGCTCTGGGCGAGAAATATAACCTGGAGCCCGGCTGGATTGAAAAATTAGTGTTTCAATCCCATGCAGCTCAAGCTTCATCGATAGGATTGGTCGGATCAGATGAGATTTGGCACAATATCGCTGAAAAATTATCCTTGTCAAAGGATGCTTTGAAGGAATTTATGCGGAAATTCTGGCAAGGAGACCGTATTGATCAAACTTTGATCAAATTCCTTCAAGATTGCCGTCCTAAATACAAGACGGCTTTACTGACAAATGCCTGGATGGGTGCCCGATCATTTTTAATGGAGACTTATGGCATTGTTGAGGGTAAGATCGTCGATCTTATCCTGATTTCCTCAGAAATTGGCATAGCAAAACCCGACCCACGCATTTATCAACTTCTTGGGGAAAAAGTGGGATGTCAACTTAATGAAATCCTATTCGTAGACGATTTCATCGAAAATATTCTTGCAGCAGAAGAGCTTGGTATCCATACTATCCATTTCCAAGTTGGGATGGATTTGATTAATGAGATAGAATCAAAATTAATAACCTAGAAATACGCGATGAAAGAAGACGCGCGATGAATCACGACCAATTTTTTGAAAAGTTACCAGACAATTATTCTTCACTTGATCTTGAGCTAATCGAAAAAGCATACCGATACGCTGAGGAAGTACACAAAGATACGACTTTGGCAAGTGGTCTGCCTTATATCTCCCATTGCGCATCTGTTGCTGCGATATTAGCTGAGTTATCTGTTCCACCAGATTTGATTATCACGGGGTTACTGCACGACATCCTTCTTAAAGATAAAGGGATCACGATAGAGGATATCCAAAAAGAATTCAGCTCAGAGATCGCTAATTTGGTAGATGGTGTAACAAAACTTACAAACCTTCCAAATTTGTTGAGGGGTAATGAAAGATGGGATAAGACTAAAAAAAGGGAAACAACCCCACACCGAAAAGACCGTGAAGATGAAATAGCAGAAGCCCTGCGGAAGACTTTCCTAGCGATGAGCGACGACATTCGAGTAGTAATCGTCAAACTGGCTGATCGCCTGAATAATATGCGAACCCTTTCTTATTTCGATGAAGAAACCCAGAAACGTATCGCCCAAGAAACTCTTGACATATTTGCACCTTTAGCAAATCGACTCGGCATCTGGCAAATCAAATGGGAGCTTCAAGATCTCGCCTTCCGATATTCGGATCCTGAGAAATATAAAAATATTGCTGAAAAGTTAGCAAATCGGCGAGCGGACAGAGAAAATCAAATTCAGGAGATCATCAATCGCTTGGATGGAGAATTGAGGTCAGAGGGGGTCAAAGCGAAATTATCTGGTCGTCCTAAGCATATTTACTCAATTTTTCAAAAAATGAAACGCAAAGACTTGCCTTTCGAAATGCTGATGGATTTACGTGGGGTTCGCTTAATTGTCAAAGATATCGCATCATGCTATAAAGCACTTGGCGTCGTCCATATGAAATGGAGACCTATACCAGGTGAATTTGATGATTATATAGCTGCAAGAAAAGAGAATAATTACCAATCCCTGCACACCGCAATAGTTTTTGACGATGGAAAACCCCTGGAAATTCAGATCAGAACAGAAGAAATGCATGAAAATGCTGAGTATGGTATCGCTGCACATTGGCGCTATAAAGAGGATAGCAGCAAAATCAAGGAGTCATATCAACAGAAGATAAGCTGGCTTCGAAGTTTATTCGTCTGGCAGCAAGAAGAAGATGCTGGCGACCTGGTAGATAGTTGGAAATCTGATGTTTTCAAAGATCGTGTTTATATTCTGACACCTCAAGGAGACATTATCGATCTGCCCGCGGGTTCGACTCCAATTGACTTTGCTTATCATGTCCATACTGAGATCGGCCACCGCTGCAGGGGATCTAAGATCAATGGAAAATTAGTATCTCTGGACCATGTCCTGGAAACAGGAAACCAAGTTGAAATTCTCACAGCTAAGCGAGGAGGACCGTCACGAGACTGGTTGAATCCAAACCTGGGTCTAATCCAAACCAGCCGTGCCAGGGCGAAAATTAAACAATGGTTCAAACGTCAAGATAGAGAGTCCAACCTTGCACAAGGGAAATCGTTACTCGAGAAAGAATTTAAGCGCCTTGGATTAAAAAATATCGTCTTAGAAGACATTATCTCTGAATTTGGGATGAAATCTGTTGAAGATTTATTTGTAGCTATCGGTTGTGGAGACATTGGAGTTGGTCGTGTTGTAAACAAACTTGCCGAATTGGAAGAAGAAGAACTTACCGATGAAATTGAATTGGATCTGGTGGAAAAACCCGAATCCATCATGCCATCAGATACAGTAAAGGTAATGGGACTTAAGGGAATAGCCACGACGATAGCTCGATGCTGCAATCCAATGCCAGGAGATGAGATTATTGGATATATCACTCGTGGAAGAGGGGCAACGATTCATCGGCAGGATTGCCCAAATATCCTGAGTGTATCTGAAAAAGAACGATTAGTGAAAGTTTCTTGGGGGCAACCCGGAAAAGCATTTACCGTTCCTGTACAAATTAAAGCCTATGATCGGCAAGGATTAATGGCAGATATTTCGAACATCCTATCAGAGGAATCAGTAAATTTGATCGACATGAGCATGAAGATGAATCAGCACATAGCCGTAATCAAATTGGTCTTGGGTGTGAAAGGCATCTCACAGCTCAGTCGAATTCTTACGCGGTTGGAAAGCTTAGCCAATGTTTTTGAAGCCAATCGTCGTCGGCCTGGTTAAACAGGTGTAAAATTGTTTTACTACAAATCAATTGATTTTTACCCTTTACGAAAAGTACCAAATAGTGTAAAATCGCTTTCGAAAGTTAGACGATTGTGCTAGTGTTGGAGGAGATATGCCTCGTATTCATTGTCATTATGTTGATTGTTTATTTCTGGACGGAAAATATTGCAGTGCTGTAGCAATCGAAATAGATCCAGATGTTGGTTGTAAAACTTATCGTCCCAACGGTGATATCGAAACAAAAGAGTGGGATGAGGCAGATGACATCGATGAATGGGATGATATGGATGATGAAGATGATGAAGATCTCTGGATAGATGAAGAAGAAGATCTCATAGATTTAGAATTAGATGATTCAGATGAGGATTATTGATCCTCCCGTTCTCTAAACTGACATCTTTGCCGCAATAATAGTAAAAATCCGACCCGAAATCCAAACCATTATCGCTTCATTGAGCAATAAAAAAGGCTGTGTAAGTCTTTTTTTGATATTACACAATTCAACGCTACAGCTTTGATACAATTGAGTATAATTCATGAAGATTGAAGCCTGTTAAATGGACTTCAATATAACTATACAATTATGATGATGGAGGAAAAATCATGACTGATATTGAATATCTTCCCTACAAAGCAATTAATGTTTTCATAAACCACGAATATTTGGAGCAATTACTTGAATCGGTCCTTAAGGGATATAACAAATTACCTAAACAAAAACAAATCGCGTTTGTCAAACAATTTCGACAACATGTTAATGTCCTTGGTTTCCGAAATGCTATCAGAGCTCCTCTATCGTTGCAGATCAACGCATACATTTCAGCTTTTGAAGAGAAAAATGATGTTGTACCGTTTACCCTTTCGACATGGGCAGAGCTTAATCCAAATCTGGCTTCGGAAGTGGAAAATTGGCTCGAGGCTGAAGGCTGGAATGTTCTAAACAGGGAAAGGGACTTTATCGAAACAGAAGGTTTTCTTGCCAACTGGCCCTCGAAATTGACTTACGATAAATTGGTTAAAAACTTTAAGAAAGCCAAACCCAATGTTAAACATAATCGAGATGATCTTATCTTGATGGTATTATGGATTTCAGGAAAATTGCCACCTGAATTATCTGATATATAATAAATTCAATTATATCAACCACGTGTCTCATTGGAGAACTTATGGACAATCCTACAGCCAACAAAGATATCGGAAAAACAACTGTCTCACCTGAAGTCCTGCATAAGATCGCTCGCTTGACAACATTGAGTGTCCAGGGTGTCAGCCGGATGGCAAGTGTTAGGGGAGGCTTGGATCAAATTCTCGGAAAAGAAGAATTAAAAGGGGCGAAAGTCCAGATTAAAGATGGATTGGTATTTGTTGATATATATGTTGTCCTGATGAGCAACATGAATGTGCGAGATATCTCAAGGGAGATTCAATCTAGGGTTTCTCGTACAATTTCTCAAATGATTGGTATGAATGTTGGCGGGGTGAACATTCATATAATGGATATTGATTTCAGTGCATAACAAGTAAAAGCGTCCAAAAATGAAATCTCGTACAAAAGCTCGCAGTATTGCCTTACAGGTGCTTTATGAGGTTGATATCAGCGGGCATCTATCAGGAGAAGTTCTTGCGCGTCGATTTGATTGGTTGCGAATCGACGATTCTCTTAGGGATTTCATAATCCAAATTGTCAAGGGTGTAGTGGAATACCGATCCATTCTGGATGAATTCATCTCAGATTTTGCACCTGATTGGCCTCTAGACCAGGTTGCGTTCATCGACCGCAATTTGTTAAGGATTGCTTTATGGGAAATCGCTGTTTACCAAAAAACACCAGTAAAAGTAGTTATCAATGAAGCTGTTGAATTGGCAAAACTTTATGGTGCAGAAGGTTCTGCCAGGTTTGTGAATGGTGTATTGGGAGAGTGCATAAACAACCTGGAAGAGATCAAGGTAAGTATGGAGATTATCCAGCATGGCAGTCAAGAAAATTAGATCCTTGCAAGATAAAACCAAGCCTCTTTTCAGAATCTCGACCCTTGTGATCATTATATTTCAACTTGTTAGCTGCTCATTTCCTGGTTTACCTGTTTCAACAAATGAATTACAGATTGACCCTGAAACTGAGTTGGCTACCGAACCTGTCAATTTACAGTTCAATTTACAAATACCCAATATCTTATCAGAAGATGAAAGTATCGCACTCGAGTTCCTGGATGAAGTAACAGGACTTTCATACAACAGCCAAACATTCGAACTTAAACAAGTCACTGATCACGAGTACATAATGAATCTATCAGTTCATCCAGGATTTGTTCTCAAGTATCGCTATATCAAAACAGGTCAGGTTTCAACACCAGAAGTACAAATTAATGGGGAGCCAGTTCTTTATCGGCTTTGTTACGTACACAACAGGAATTCCATTACAGACGTTATATATGCATGGCAAGGTGAAACAAACAATCATGGCCTTGGTGTCTTAAAAGGCACCATCAGGGATCAAGAATCGGATTCTCCAATCCCTGACATCCTAGTCAGCGCAGGTGGCCAATTAACATTTACAGATGCTAATGGCGAATTCATCATTGGAGGACTACCTCAGGGCGAACACAATGTAATGTTTTATGCTATGGATGGTAAATATGAACCCCATCAACAAAGCGCACAAATTTCTTCTGGACTGTCTACTCCAGCGAATGTCAAACTGCATTTACAGGCACCAATAAAGGTTACTTTTACGGTTACACCACCAAGTGAAGCGATAGGTGCCCCCATCTATATCGCTGGTAACATTCTTCAACTCGGTAATACCTTCTCAAATCAACCTGGGTCTACAAGTATTTTTCCGAAGAACATGCCAGCATTAACAATGCAAGAAGATGGCACTTATACTCTAGAATTAAATCTTTACTCAGGAACTGACCTAAGATATAAATTTACCTTGGGGGATGGGTTCTGGAATGCAGAGCAGCGAGAATCAATCGGCGTTAGGATTCGGCAATTAATTGTCCCCTCTCACGACATTGAACTGGATATCAACATCGATACCTGGCGGGTACCAGGATATGCACCAATCACTTTTCATGTATCTGTACCAAATGAATCATCACCTACAGATGAGAAGTTTATTCAATTCAAGACTACTGATTGGACACACCCCCTTCCCCTCTGGCCTGTAGGAAATGCTGAATACCTCTATATTCTTTTCTCACCATTAGATGATCAATCGCCAATAAGCTACCGATTTTGCCGAAACGCTGATTGCCAAAAGGCAATTAACTTGGGGAATGAAAATCAAGAACCACAAATCATCCCATCTGATTCCGCGAACACAATTTCGACCACGATTGATGCCTGGGAAAACTGGCAACCTTTAGAAGTAACAACAACTTTCCCCATACCTCCTGCACCTCTTGACACTGCGCAATATGTCACTGCGATCGAACTGACACCGGATATGAATCCTTCCTGGCAAGTATATGCATCACTTGGGATGGAAGATATCGCAGAGATGGGAACAAAATCGGTTATTTTCTCACCACAATGGTTCCTCAAACCTACCCTACCATTCCTTACTCCAGAATTCGGTCGGACGCCTTTCACTTACGAAATGCTTGATCTCATGAATACAGCACAATCATTGGGGCTAAATCGAAGTCTATATCCGCAGCTTGACATAGATGATTCCACAGAAACCTGGTGGCTCACAAGGGCAACTTCTAATGCATGGTGGGATGAATGGTTTAAAAATTATCGTCAGTTAATATTGAATTACGTAAAAATTGCAGAAAAAACAAATACAGATCAATTAATCCTTGGAGGAAAAGCCATACTACCTACATTTATCGGCGGAATATTCCCTGATGGGCGCGAGTCAGATGTGCCGGAGAATAGTGAGGCCTTATGGTTAGACTTGATCGGAGATATCCGTGCAGGATTTCATGGTGATCTAATTTGGGCGACAAATGTAAGCCAGAAAGTTGACCCATTGCCAGAGTTTATTGATCAATTTGACGGACTCTATATCATCATTGATAGTCCCTTGTCATCAAGAAATGATGCTTCCTTTGAAGAAATTGCATTAAATTTCACAAATGTGATTGATAATTTTATTTATGAGATTTACCGCAGCACACTGATGCCAGTAACACTTGCCCTGGCTTATCCAAGTGTTGATGGTGCTGCAAAAGGATGTGCCTTACTTAATACCTCCTGCTACAACGATGGTCTATTTCTTTACAACGAAATTGCTGCAAACGAATTAGATCTTAAAGAACAAGCCTTGATCTATTCTGCAATTCTGCCGATCATTGCCAGTCGAGGGTGGATCACCGGTACTGCCATCAGAGGATACTTACCTACTGTTATTGTCCAGGATGGCTCATCTTCAATTTCTGGTAAACCAGCATCTGAGATAATTAACATCTGGTTCAAAGACATAAAAGACGACTTTGACTAACTCCTATACGAAACTCTAAATATTTTAGAAAGGATTACAGCTGTATTATGGTTTCATCACTTAATAACTGGCTTGAGGAATTAGGAATTGTTCACCAAATAGAGATACTGCACAATCCCAATCGTTCAGTATTGATCGAACGGTCACTAAAGGAAGAGGAGGGGGTGCTCACCAATGATGGCGCTCTTGGGCTAATCACCACGCCGTATACCGGTCGCTCCCCTAATGACAAATTTATCGTTGATTATCAGGATCGATCAGACCTTTGGTGGGGAGATGTAAACCAACGAATTTCTCAAGATGATTTCTGCCGCTTTCAAAGCAGAATCACAGCCTATCTTAACAAAAGAAAACTCTACGTGATTGATTGTTATATTGGTACAGACATCAATTACCGACTTTCCGTACGTGTTATCGCAGAATTCGCATGGCAGGCACTGGCCGTACAAAATTTGTTCATTTATGACAGCCTAGTCCACACAGAAGAACCAGATATGACCATCCTGGCTGCTCCAGGATTCAATAGTCAACCTGTACTTGATCATGTTAATTCCAAGGCTGCCATAATGATTGATCTACACAAAAAGATCGTCTTGATTGCTGGATCTAAATATGTAGGAGAAATTAAGAAATCAGCTTTCACGATAATGAATGCAATCTTACCTGATTTCAATGTACTACCGATGCATTGCTCAGCAAATGTAGGCGACGATGGTGACGTTGCACTATATTTTGGCCTTTCAGGAACTGGAAAGACCACTCTTTCGTCAACCTCCGATCGCAAACTAATTGGTGATGATGAACACGGTTGGGGAGAAAACGGTGTGTTTAATTTTGAGGGTGGCTGCTATGCAAAGATCATTCGGTTGAATAGAGATCATGAACCAGTTATTTGGAAAGCAACAAATCAGTATGGGACAGTTCTGGAAAATGTAGTTATTGAACCGGGAACTCGAATTGCTGATTTTAATGATGCACGATATGCAGAAAATTCTCGTGCAGCTTATCATCTAGATTGTATCGACAATATCATGCCAGGAGGGATTGGTGGTCACCCCAAGAATCTCTTCTTTCTAACTGCTGACGCTTTTGGTGTCATGCCTCCCCTTGCCAAGTTAGATCAAGATCAAGCCATTTACTATTTTCTGTCCGGGTATACATCAAAGATCGCTGGGACTGAACGTGGATTAGGTCAAGAACCAAAAGCTACATTCTCCACCTGCTTTGGTGAACCCTTTCTACCGCTCACACCCAATATCTATGCGAAACTGCTCAAAGAAAAGATGGTCGCCCACAAAAGTCAAATATGGCTCATCAACACTGGATGGACTGGTGGAGATTATAGTACCGGCAAACGTATGCCTATCCCCCACACTCGGCGGATGATCAATTGGATTTTGCAAGGAGAACATATAGGATCCAGTTATCATATTGACCCCATTTTTAATCTCTCTATTCCTAATGAAATTCCAGGTATTCCCACTGACCTTTTATATCCAGTAAAAACCTGGAAAGATAAAAGTGCATTCAACAAAATTGCCAAAAAATTGAGAACTGATTTTGATAATAATTTCAGAAAGTTTGAACGATTTCTTTAATATACATCGAACAGTTTTAATGTCAAAAAAATAGCAGCAACCAGAAATATGTATCCACCCAGCTTGACGCGGATGTGCAGGTAGGATTGCTTTTTGGTTATTGATGTAACTATTGCGCCGAATAGACTGAGAATTAGAGTGAGGAAAAAGCCAAAAATACTATCCGGAAATCCAAGCAAGAATCCTAGTGCCCCCAGTCCATAGATATCACCAAAACCAAAAGCGGAAAATTTTAGGGTCTTATTAGTACTCTTACGAAAATATTGAACACCAAAATGATAAGCGATCCATCCTAACAAGAGGTTGCTTACTCCACCAATAAGAAATTGAATAATTTGGTCATTTAACAAGTATGGTATCCAGCCGAAGATTACAGAACAAACCAATGATAATGCTGGAATATGCCCAGTCAAAAGATCAATGTACGCAATGCTGCTCATTATTATTAAAGTCGTTAATCCATGAATTAATGCAGGAGTGGATTGAGTTCGTGATAAAACCAAAATATTTAACATTGCAGAGACACCAAAAACGAATGCTATGATAGTAGGAGTTTTATTTCGATTACTTCTGGGTTTGAATGCTTTGTAGTTAAAATGAAGAATCAAATCTGTTAGGATCAGGTTGATGGAAACAATAACAAGGCCATAAACAACCTCAGCAATCATCAAAAAATATCTCATGGTTTGAATTATAATTTAGTCAACATCTAAGGAGTTAATATGGAAAAATTTATCATACATGGTGGTATCCCCCTAAATGGTGTACTTAAGCCCTCTGGAAACAAAAATGCGGCCCTGCCTATTTTGGCAGCTTGCCTGCTTATCCCTGAAAAAGTAACCCTCCACAACGTCCCCAAGATTCTTGATGTTCAATCCATGATCCAGCTCTTAAGGAGCCTGAACGTTAAAATTGATTGGATTGGCGACTCATCACTGCAATTAGATGCCAGCGATATTCGACCAGCTGATTTGGATCCGAATTTATGTCGACGAATACGTGCTTCAATTTTACTGGCAGGGCCTTTGTCAAGCCGCGTTGGTGAACTTTACCTCCCCCCTCCAGGTGGTGATGTCATCGGACGTCGCCGTGTGGACACACACATCCTCGCCCTCTCAAAGTTAGGTGTTAGTACATCCTATCAAGACAACCAGTTTCACTTTATCGCAAAGAAATTGGTTGGGTCGGATATTCTTCTTGATGAGGCATCTGTAACGGCGACTGAAAATGCCATTATGGCTTGTGTTCTTGCAAAAGGTGAATCAAATCTAAGAAACGCAGCGAGTGAACCTCATATTCAGGATCTCTGCCATTTTCTTAATCAACTCGGAGCAAAAATAGAAAATATTGGTTCGAATACATTGGAAATCACAGGTGTTGACTCCTTAAGGGGTGGTGAATTTACGATTGGACCTGATTATCTAGAAGTTGTCAGTTATATCGGCGCAGCGGTTGTGACAAACGGGTCCATTCGGATCAAGGACGCTGGTATCAGACACCTCGATATGATCCATCTCGTTATGAAGCGTTTGGGGGTAACATGGGAAACAGAAGGTGATGACATTATTGTCCCAAAGGATCAAGAACTTAAGATCATGCCTGATCTGGGTAATGCAATCCCTGTGGTTTCCGTGATGCCCTGGCCTTCATTTCCTACTGACCTGATGAGTATCGCCATAGTTATCGCAACACAATCCCGCGGAAGCATCTTGTTTCACGACTGGATGTACCCATCACGCATGTACTTCACTGACAAACTAGTTGGCATGGGGGCACAGATCGTTCTTTGCGATCCTCATCGCTGTATTGTTCAGGGACCAACCCAATTATCAGGCGAACAATTGGAAAGCCCCGATATTCGCGCAGGTATGGCTTTGGTTTTGGCTGCTCTTTCCGCAAAAGGAGAAAGCATTATTCGTAATGTCAGTCAAATTGACAGAGGGTACCAGGAAGTTGATCTGAAATTTAGGGGGTTAGGTGCCAATATTATCCGACTATAAATGATATTCAATACCAAAAAAGGCGCTGAAATAGCGCCTTTTGTATTTAATGGAAAAATTAGTTCTGATGTTGTTTCGTTACTTCTAGAAATTGTTCAATAACATCTCGAAGCATTGGCTCAGGTAATGCTCCCACTTGTCGATTGACAATTTTGCCTTCAAATAATAACAGCATCGTTGGAATACCCTGAACTCCATATTTCATTGCCCATTCAGAATTTTGGTCAGTATTTACCTTCGCGACAAGTAACTCGCCAGCATATTCCTCAGCAAGCTTTTTCAGTGTTGGAGCTACCATCTTACATGGGCCACACCAGGGTGCCCAAAAATCGACGATTACTGGAAGGGGTGATTCCAGGGCTGTCTTTTCGAAGGCTTCATCTGTTACATTAATTGGTTCTTTAATCATTCTATTCTCCTAATATCTCATTATTAACTTCAGCAGTATAGCATTAACTATTCTCATTGGTATTAATTTTTTATATGAAATCAGACTTAAATCGTAAAGTTTTTATAATAATTTTACATACTAGATAGTGATTTAATGAGGATGTTAATTTTATTGACAAGTGGTGGGCCCAGAAGCATTATCCCAATTACAACAGCGGACATGGCTGCTATCAGTACTGCAGCTGCCCCAACATCTTTACCGGCTTTCGCAAGGGGATGTAAATTTGGGCTTGTAAGGTCAACAACAATTTCCAATGCCGTATTAAGAAATTCAGCTGCCCAAACCATTGTAATTGTAACCAAAAGAACGGCCCAATCACCCAGTGGAAGTTCTAGCCAAACAGCAATGATAATTGTTGTGACGGTGGCTATGGCATGAATCCAGGCATTCTGTTGAGTTTTAATCACATGCCACCAGCCGACAAGAGCATGCTTAAAACTATTCAATCGAGACTTAATAAATCTTACAATCAAAAATCACTCCTAGGACCTTATCACTTCCCATTGGTGAATGCTCCGCATCAATTTGGATATGATAATATACCACCATATCCCTCAATCAATACAATAGGCAATACCCAAAGGTTTTGGGCCTGAATGCATTGCCAGAACACATCCGACTTGAGCTGTTCTCACATCTACAAGATTATCCATCGCTTTGATCTCATTCATCAAAAAATCCGCCTCATCTTCGCAATTTAAGTGCGTGATAAACATTTGTTTTATCTGATAAGAATTTAGCTGATTGCTAATATATCTCAATAATCCTTTCACAGAATGGTATCTAGCCCCGCGAAACTTTTGTATAACACTCAATGTGCCATCGGGTAGGATCTTTAATAATGGCCGGATTTTTAATATACTGGACACAAAATGCTCAATAGCGGAACAACGTCCCCCTTGATAAAGGTAATCCAGGGTATCTAGAATAAAAATACCGTGTGTTTTTTTTATCAAGTTGCGTACGCGATGTCCAAGATCCTCGAAACGCATATCAGCATTGCGCCACTGTGCTGCTTGAAGCACGACTTGACCATATCCTGTAGATATGCTGCATGAATCAATGATGTCAATCGAATGATTACTGACCTCATTTCGTGCTCGTTGAGCATTTTCAAATGTTGTTGAAAGTTTGCTTGACACACTTATGTAAATTGTTGGCTCTTCTTTCTTAAAAAGGTTTATAAAGTCTGCTGGGGATGGTGCAGATGTGGTGGGGAAAACACCTGTCTTTTCAACATTCTCAAATATCAATGCAGGATCGATATCCTTCCCATCTCTATAAGCCTTACCATTCATATGGATATACATAGGTAACGTTTCAATTTGGTAAGCTGTACAGAGTTCCAAAGGTATATCTGCGGTTGAGTCAGTAAGGATACGTATCATAGGTTCCTGTTGAATGTAAAATTTGGTATCATATATTCTAATATAAAATACCGATTTACTCAGCGGTTTTTATCAAGTGAGGTATAATCACTATCCGCTGATAAGTTATAATAGTATACAAAAATATCATAGAGGCAAGTAGATGGACTTCGTCGAATTAAATATTAGCGAGAGTTATTGGGACACTCTGGAAATTGACATAGCAGATATAGAGTTCTTATATGCTTATTTGTTGGAAAAGGGAACCCCATTAACCTCCGAAAAATTAACAAGTGCTCTAATTCACGAACGTATTCACAGTGAAAAAGATAAATTACAGGAAAGACTGAAAGAAAACGGTGAAATTTATCTTCCCAAAGATGAATTTTCATTGGGGGACAAGATTCAATTCCCAGCTTTAAAATGGGTCCGTGGTGAGGTAATAAAGGTTCGGAACGGGAATAATCCTATACTACCAGATCTAAAAGTTATCACTGTTGCCTTAGAAACAGGTCAAACACAACAATTTGCGTCAAACCTATTAGAGCATCAACTCAATCAATTTACACAATCTCAGATTGATTCAGGTGAACAAGACGAAGGGGCACTCATTGAAAAACGCGGGGATGCAATAAATGCAAAACTTGAAGACAAGCTGAACGAAAACACAGACATTATTCGAATTGGGGATCTCTGGTTTCCAAAATCTCTATTGATCGAATTCAATATTGGGCACTTAAACCTGGCTGAAGCTATTCTGGACATGCATTCAGGCGGTCCATTGTTAGTGGATACATTGATTGACCAAATCGATATTAAAACGGATGACCCCAAAGAACTGGTAGAATTCTCACTCAATTACGCCCTACAGGAAGATGCTCGTTTCGATGAAGTCGGGCCAAGTGGTGTTATTCAATGGTTTTTGAACCGTCTGGAACCGGAATTTGTCCGGGAAAAACCCTTAGAATTAATTTATCAACCATTTGAATATGATAGGTCATTATTATCAAAAGATATGATCAAATCAGAACAACAAATAGCAGATGAACTGGTTGAATTGGATCCACAATTTAGGCAAAAAACTTCAGGTAATGAAACATTAGTCGTTTTGAATTATCCACATTGGCGGACAGGCAGCATTCCTCTGACAGCGAAAACACGAGTCTTTTTCCCAACAGCCCTCGAATCTCCTCGTGTGAAGTTTAAGTTTATTGATGCCAAAGGACAAGAAATCTCAGCATGGGTTGTTCGACCATATAATTATGTTTATGGACTTCGTGATTGGTATGAGGAATTGGAATTGATGCCAGGCAGCATCCTTAAGATCAGACACGGCAAAAAGCCGGGTGAGGTTTTAATTGAACCTCAGAAAAAACGATCTAATCGAGAATGGATTAGAACGCTATTAATTGGTGCTGACGGTGGAATTGTCTTTGCTATGCTAAAACAAACGATCACTGCAGATTTCAATGAAAGAATAGCGGTTGCTGTACCAAGTACTGAAATACTGGATGAACTTTGGCGTAAACGTATAAAAAATCCAAAGCCAATAAACCTTGAAATGATGAATATTATGCGTGAATTAGCTAAACTCAACCCACAGGGTCATGTTCATGGTGTTGAATTGTATTCAGCATTAAATTGCATTCGACGCTGCCCTCCTGGAGTTGTTTTCAGCATACTATCATCAGATCCTGAATTCATCTCAGTTGGTGACCTTTATTTCCGTATTAGTAGCAGTTCTTAGGTAAGGTAGCTTCATGGATTCGAAACGCAGCAGTCTGATAAAACCAAAAATCACATCTCCCTTCAAAATTGATTTTGAATGGTGGAAAAAACATGACCGTGATTGGCGTGTTTATCTTCGCAGTTTTCTTTGTGAAGAACACCAAGCCCTCTTTGAGGATTTGGAAAATGATGAGGTCATTGATTGGGTTGATCCAAAAACAGCTGAAGTCACCCAGGTGGATGGATTGTTACATGTTTTGATTACGCATTGTGCAAAACAAGATGATTTCCTGACAAATCGGATGGCACTGGTCGATTCTGTTTTCCGACTCCTTCTTTCCAACGGGAATCAACCTTTGACTTCCGAAGAACTTGGCAAGATTCTCCATCGTCCCCCAATGACAATTCTGCGGACATTTTCAGGTTTCAGGGTTTATAAAGGTATCCGCCCCATCTCAGAAAAAGAATGATTGTGCTATAATAAGGGCGCATATGATGCCCCTGTAGCTCAATTGGATAGAGCACTGGACTTCTAATCCAACGGTTACAGGTTCGAGTCCTGTCAGGGGCGCTGTGAATAATCTTCAATTTGATCATAATCTAAGAGATGAGAGAAAACCGAAGCCAGCTTCGGTTTTTTTGGTATAATTATAGGGAATAAAATTCTTAAGAGAAAGGAATTTGTTATGAAATTAATCTTTCGCTGGTTAATAATAGCCGTTTCGTTATATATCGCTGTATTAGTCGTTCCTGGTATTCATATCGAAGGTGATGCCTGGATTGCATTTTCAGTTATGGCTCTCATTCTGGGTTTAGTTAATGCCATCATTCGACCAATCCTCAAATTCCTGTCCTGTGGATTCATTATTCTCACCCTCGGTCTTTTTGTTTTTGTTCTCAATGCTGCCACATTCTTCTTGGCTTCTGAGATCGCTCAAAATTGGTTCAACATTGGCTTTTTTGTCGACAACTTCTGGGCTGCATTGTTAGGCTCGGTAATCGTGAGTGTTGTTTCGGTGATCCTATCATACATTCTCATTGACGAAGAAGATTAAAAATAGCTGTGAACAGCCCTGATTAACCCCTTGCTCTAATTTTCATTATCAAGTATACTTCCTCGCTGTGTTGGAAATTGATAACCAGCACTTCGAAGAAGCCAAATTAAATACAGGTTTCTTTCCGTTACCCAGCCATCCAAGATGGTCAAGAGTAGCAAACCCGAGGAAAGGAGATTCCAAATGCGACAGTATGAATTAATTCTGATCGTCCAGCCGGATCTGGACGAAGAAACCACGAATGGTGTCATTGATCGTGCCAATAAGATGATCACTGACAATGGTGGTGAGATCCTCAAGACTGAACTCTGGGGATCAAAGCAGCTTGCCTATGAAATCAAAGATTTCAAGGAAGGTTATTACGTTTATATGGATGTTGAATTCGCACCTGAATTCGTTGCCGAATTCAAGAACAACATTCGATACGTTGAGCCCATTATTCGTTACATGGTTATGAAGAAATAAGAATTTAGAATTTACAACAATGAAAGCGAGTTGTCACATACCTCGTGGACTAAACAAGGTTATGATCACCGGAAATCTTGGCCAAGATCCTGAAATGAAGTTTAAACCAAATGGCAAATCAGTCGCATATTTTACTGTCGCTAGCAATCGATCATGGAAGAGCAATAATGGAAATTTGCATAAAGAAACTAAATGGTTCAATGTTGTTGCCTGGGCTAAGCTCGCAGAATTTGCGAAATAGTATTTAATCAGGTGAAGTTTGGTTTACGTTGAAGGTCGTTTGCAATCACATTCCTGGCAAGACCACGATGGAAACAAACACAGATCCATTGAATTTATCACGTAAAACCTTCTCTTTCTGGGTGAGTATCACCCAGAAATTAAAACAAATGGGTCAGAGGATGCCGATGTGTATCCATTCTGAGGAATAAAATGAATAGGAGATTATCATGAGAAATTACCGAGGAAAGCACTATTATTCTCGCGTCAAAGTTTGCCAATTTTGTACGGACAAAAATCTAAAAATCGACTATAAAGATGTCAATTTGCTTAAGCGATACATCGATAGTACCGGCAAGATTCGTTCTCGACATCAGACAGGTGCATGTTCGAAGCATCAACGTGAGCTTGCAAAAGCGATTAAGAATGCACGCCACATTGCTCTGTTGCCATTCAAAAGTTAATAATCGGCTGAATAATTAGCACCGACATACAGGTCAAACATTATGGCAAAACAAAATCAAAAAATAAAAATCAAAACGAAAAAACATCTGGCAAGAGAACAACGGGAAGCAAAGCAAACCCGAACTATCATCATTATTACAAGTGTTATCGGTGCGGTTATCCTTGGTTTGGTAGGATATGGCATCATAGATCAAATGGTCATCCGCCCCAGAATTCCCGTTGCCGAGGTTGGTGATACCGTTATTAGATTAAACGAATTTGAATCGCAAGTTCAATACACTCGACTTCAACTGCTCAATCAAATATATCAATATTATACGTACTCCCAGCAATTTGGTGAGTATGGATCGAGCTTTCTTCAGACAGCCCAATCCATTGCAGCTCAATTATCTCAACCAGTCTCGATTGGTAATGATGTCTTGGATGAAATGATCAATGGCATTTTAATCAAGGAAGCTGCTGAAGAACAGGGAATTAGGGTTAGCGAAGAAGAGATTGATGAAGCCATTCGGGTTGCTTTTGGCTTTTTCCCTGATGGTACCCCCACCCCTACCACGACTGCAACGATCGTATCAACACCAACATTATCAGAAACCCAGCTGGCACTTATCACCCTTACAAGTACACCAACTGCCACTGAGCTTCCAACAGAGACACCTGAAGTAACCCCCTCGCCTGCAAGTAAAAAAGAGGAAATTGACGAAACTGAAGAAGAACAGACTGGATCAGAGGATGATGAATCTATTGTCACTGAAATTGAACATTTAGACGTCACTCCCACTCCCGACATCTCACCCACACCCTCATTGACACCAACACTCTACACTACAAAAATCTTTGGTGAGAATATTAAAGAGTTCAATGCTTCGTATTCAATTTATGATTTTGACATCAAAAACCTGCGCGACATTTTCGAAGTAAATCTGTTACAAGATAAATTGATCGAAGTGATCAGTGCAGAACTTGAACCAATTAAAGCAGAAGTATGGGCACGTCATATCCTGGTTGAAACTGAAGAGGAAGCTCTTGAAGTATTATCCAAATTGGATGAGGGAGGAGACTTCCATGAGCTTGCCGCAACATATTCAACAGACGAATCAAATAGCGAAGATGGTGGTAATTTGGGTTGGTTTGACCAAAATACAATGGTGAAAGAATTCAGTGATGCTGCCTTCAACCTTGAAGAAGGAGAGATCAGTGATCCTGTTGAAACAACTTTTGGTTTTCACATAATCCAGGTTTTAGGAAAGCGAGAAAGTCAAATACCTTCGGCAGAATTCGAGGGAGAAAAACAGGACGCTTTCAATACGTGGCTCAGTGAACAGCGTGATGCACGTGATGACATTGTGATCCATGATGAGTGGGAAGAATACGTCCCCACAACTCCAGAAATTCCACAACAATTGTTAGGAGCGTTGTATCAGTAAGGACAGCCACACAGCGATTCTTCTAATCTGAAGACTTATATGATAAAAAAGCGCCTTTTTTAGGCGCTTTTTATCTCTTTGAGTTCATATCAATCAAATATTATGATCTTCTAATATTGAAGTAAATAATTATTCTTGATATCCAATAAAACCATAAACTCACCTAATCAACATAAGTATCATCAACCTCTTCCAGTTTCAAACTGATCATTTGACTGGTAGAATCCCTCCCCATTGTGACCCCATAAATCACATCTGCCGCTTGAACGGTGTTACGGTTATGGGTGATGATGATAAATTGTGTCTTATGAGAGAGCTCACGCAGAAGCTCAATAAACCGCCCTACGTTGAACTCGTCCAACATTGCATCAACCTCATCTAATATGCAGAATGGGGTTGGTGAAACATTCAGGAGGGCGAAGATCAAGGCTACCGCTGTCAAGCTGCGCTCACCGCCTGACAATAAAGCCAAGCCTTGCTGTCTGCGACCTGGTAACCGAACAACCAGATCAATTCCCCCTTCTACGGGATTTTCCTCATCGGATATCAGCAACTTGGCTTCTCCGCCTTTAAATAATCGTTTGAAATATTCTGCAAATCCTTGACCGACTGACTTAAATGTTTTTAGAAAATCTCGCTCCATCAATTCGTCCAGGGCTTCAATCACTTCCTGGAGATTTTCACTGGCCTTTTTCAAATCAGTTACTTGACTTTCCAGGAACTCATAACGTTCTTTAACTTCAGTATATTCTTGCTGCACTTCAGGATTTAATGCACCCATCCGCCTGAGTTTGCCTTTTAAACTCTTGATATCAATTTCAATGTTTTCAGGCACATCATCAACTTTTGGCAGTGCTTTGGTAATATTCGCAGCTGTTGAGAAAGGTAACGCGGGATCGTTTTTATTTTCATTGCTAACAGCCACCACGCTAAAATCATCTTCTATCTTTTCTGTGAGATTGGCCATTTGATCATTTTTATGCATCATTTCAAGCTGCAGCTGAGTGAGTTGGCGCTCCGCAGTGGTGACCTCGTTATGAACATCATTTCTTACCGCTTCAAGACGATTTGTTTTTTCTTCCAGGTCATTTACAGCCTTGGCTAAGGGAGAGAATTGTTGCGAATTGATTGTTTCAATGGTTGTTGTAAGGTTTTCCGCATCTTGTTTCAGCTGCGTTTCATTTTTTCTGATCTCTATGATGTTGTCTTCTAAATTGGATAACCTCGATTGATATAAGTTCAATCTTTTTTGTGCTTCTTGAAGTCTAGCATAATGGTCCTGTGAGCGTTGCTGTGCTGCTTCTAACGCACTTTGTGTAACAATACGATGTGTTTGCCAGTAATTTAACTTCTGCTGAAGCTCAAATACGGATAGTTCATTCAGAATATCTAATTCGACCTTTTCTTCTTCAAGTAATCTGGTGATCTCTACATTACATCCTTCAAGTTCGCTTTCAGTTAATTCTTTTTTGGTTCGATTCTCCAGTAGATTTTGATTAATTTCTAGCAATTGATCTTTATGCCAGGATAATTGCTCATCCATCCGGGTTAATATATCTTTTAATTGTTGGTGTTGTTGTAATATCTTACTTTGCGCATCCTCAAATTGTCGTATTTTTTGTGTCAGGGAATGATGTCCGTCTTCCAATTCTTTGATAGCGTGGGATATCTTTTCCCTGCTTACTCTAAATTGATTGATTTTTATGGTTGTGTTTTCAACCGCCTGATGCATTTCACGGCGACGGCGTGACCGACTGATACGCTTTCCAGAGCTGCTCTGGCCTGATATCATCACCCCATTTGCTTGAAAAACTAGACCATTTAAAGTTACGACTTTCTGCGCTCCAATCAGGTTTGGAAGAATCTTTTGAGCACTTAATCTGTCTTGAACAACCACCGTATCACAGAACAACTTGTCAATAAGATCTCTATATCTGGGTTCAACCTTAATCAGGTCACTGGCATAACCATGGAAACCATCTTTATTTTTGATAATTAAGGATTTTGCTTGTGATTGAACCTCGTCTTTCACAACTAGGGCAACACGGTCGTTGCCTTTTGTTTCCAGATACTTTAATAAAATATCTTTCCCACCAGAAGGCATAACCAGAAGATCTGTCAATTCTCCCAAGGCAGCACTAATAGCTCTCTCATACCTTTCTTCAACAATAATGAACTTAGAAAGAGGCTCAATTCCACTTGGCAATCGCCCTTGTTGGGATCCCTCAACAATGGATTTCGATCCTTCGCTGTATCCACTTAATGCTTCCTCAGCCTGTTTTAGAACTTCAAGTTGAGCTGTTACTTTTGCTAATTTGGTCTCCTGAGCAGCTATTTTCTGTTCTAATGTGCGCTTTTCATCATATGCACCGTCCAAGCTTTCAGATTGAGTATTTAATTTATTCTTTAAGTTTAGATGAGTTTTTTGGATTTCTTCTAACTCTGTCTGAACTGCACTTTCTTTTTCGAATGACACCCTTTTTTCTTCATTAAGATTTGTTGAAGCAGTTACGATCTTATTCTGTTCCTTGGATAAGGATTCAAGCCTGTGCTCAGATTCTTCCAGTCTAACAGAAATCTGAACTTTCCTGGTTTGAAGGTTTACCCGGGTTTGACGGGCGATATCAAGCTTAGCTTGAGATGCTTCCTGCTTTGCTGAGACCTCAGTCAATTTTACTTCAGCTTGATTTACTTCCTCAACCGCCTTGCTAAATTCAGCTTTATGCTGATTAATTTCTGCACCAAACACCTGTTCCTGAGAGACAAGCTTGCTTAGTCCTTCTTGAAATTGGGTAATATCAATTTCAAGGTTTCCTTTCTGATGTTGATATAAGCTTTGCCTCTCCTCGATGATTGCGATTTCTCGTGTGATCTTATCAATACGGTGGTGATATTGTGCAAGTTCAGCTTGTGAACTCTCGAGTGATTCCCGGGTGTTTAATAGTTCTTCATGGATTTTCAATACTTCTGTTTCAGATTCATTATATTTATTTCGGAGTGTTTCCAATAATGTCTCTTGCTCCTGAAATGCCGTTAGAGCCTTATTCAGATCCAGTTGCTTTTGGTGCCAGTGATAGCCATACCAAATTCGAAGATGCTCTTGTAGATCAGATCGCAAATGTTCATATTCAACAAATCGACCAGCTTGCCTTTCAAGACTTCGCAAGCGTGGTTTGATCTCAGATAAAATATCTAGCACACGATCCAAATTTCTGTGTGTATCAACTAATCGTCGAAGGGCATCCTCTTTTCTTGAGCGATACAGTCCAATCCCTGCAGCCTCTTCAAATAATTTTCGCCGTTCATCAGGTTTTAATGCTAAGGCAACATCAACCAGACCCTGGCCAATGATCGTGTAGGTACGTTCCGCTAATCCTGTTTGGGAAAGCAGTTCTGCAATATCCTTCAGGCGGACTTTTTGCCCATTTAATAAGTATTCATTTTGGCCATCACGATACGCTCTCCGAGAGATTGATACCATCGAATAATCGATTGGCAGCCAACCATCGACATTGTTGAATGTGATCGTAGCTAATGCCATTCCGGCTCGTGATCTTTGTTGTGAACCAGAAAATATCATGTCCTCCGTACGCTTTGCTCTTAGTAATGTGAACGCTTGTTCACCAAGAACCCAGCGCACACAGTCAGCAATGTTGGATTTTCCTGATCCATTTGGCCCCACTATTGCGGTGATATGTCCAGGGAATTCTAAGCGAGTTAATGTCGCGAAGGTTTTAAGACCTTGTAATTCCAGCGACTCCAACCGATTTATCATGGTTTAACTTCGCTCCATTAAGCCAATTTTCAAGAGGGCTTCCTTCGCAGCAGCTTTTTCTGCAGTTTGTTTGCTGGAACCTCTCCCCCTACCATATGGTTTTCTACTTATCCTAACTTCCATTTCAAAGAGCTTTGCATGGTCTGGTCCTTCTTCGGATATCAAAGCATATTGAGGCGAGGAAAAACCCTTTCCCTGAGCCCACTCTTGTAAACGGCTCTTTGTGTCATCGTCAAGATGATTTCTGAAAATTAGATCAACGCTATCCTTCAATAAAGGAATCATGAAATCATTTACAGCATGAATCCCACCATGTAAAAATAGTGCTCCAATCAGTGCCTCAAAAGCATCACAAAGCAAAGAATTTCGATCTCGTCCCCCCGCCTGTACCTCGCCCCTCCCTAATCTCAAGGCAGGACCAAGGTCTATCTGTTTAGCAAAATCCGCAAGCTGGTCTGTATGTACCAATGCAGCCCTCAATCGAGTGAGGTCTCCTTCAGGTTTTTCGGGATAATGATTATAGAGCCAATCCGCAACAATAAAATCAAGCACTGCATCACCTAAATATTCCAGACGCTCATTATCCTCAATCGCATCTTTATTTTCATTTAAATACGATCGATGTGTGAGAGCGCGAGATAAAAGAAAATAATTATTGAACGGTAGATTTAATCTTTTAGAAAATTGTTTGGGTGATTCTGTATACAATTTCTCTTCCATAGTTCCAGATTCTCTCTTCTCCAGAACTATTGATGCGCGAGCTATCCAGTATAAATAGCTTGCGCATCAACAGTTCAAATCCTGTTTCCTACCTGTTGATTTTCAAGACTTAATTGTAACCGATTATTCCTAAAAACTCAAAAATGAGCAGGAGATAACCCTGCCAGATTACGTCTTCAAAGGTATAATTTATCTGGATTTTAATGATGGAAGTAATTTACGCACCCGGTTCAGACTATACGATCCACACAGAACTTTATGTTGGTCCATTGGGTCTACTCCTTGATCTTATCACCAAAGCCGAATTGGATATCACAAGGTTGTCTTTGACCGCGGTTACAGATCAATACCTGGAGCATTTAGGGAATTTACAACATTATTCTGCGGTTGAGGTTTCAGGTTTCCTTGTTGTGGCTGCAAAACTCCTGCAGATAAAATCAGAAGCGCTTTTACCCCGGCCTACGGAAAGAGAGGAGGGAGAAGAAGATCCCGCCATAAGTCTGGCACGACAGCTTAAAATCTACCGAAAAATTAAACAAACAGCTCAATGGTTGAAATCCTTGGCTGACAAAGGGAAGCATACATACATTCGATTAGCACCGCCCCCCCTAATTGAAAATGAGCTGGATCTTCAGGGGGCTACTATTAACGATCTCCTATCCTATTTCAAAGCGCTATACCAATTCGAAGAAGATGCAGCCCCGATTACAACAGTTGTCGCCATTCCAATCGTGACGATTAAAAACAAAATAAGGGATTTGATCCAAAGCCTTAGAAAAGGCCAAGAGCTCTCGTATAAACGATTACTACCTGAGAAACACAATCGTATCGAAGCAATCGTCTTGTTCCTTGCTGTTTTAGAGCTTGTCAAACAACAATATGCGAGTGCTGAACAAGACACACTTTTTGCAGACTTTAAAATCTCACCAACAGAAAAAACTTTCAAGGATAGTGAAATCAATTTGGCACTGGAGGAGTAAATACGTTATAATTATTAATACTAGGGATTTCATCCAAGTTGTAAAGAAAGAGACCAGGCGAAAAAAACCAAATGACAGATGAAACAAATCAAGAGACCACCAATATCGCAGCACCTGATCATGAAGCCCTCACAAAATCCAAAGAGGTTGATTCAGCCAATAAAAAATACATTTTTATCTCGGTCCTTGTCATCGTAATCATCCTTGCGCTGATCGTTACAGCATTGATTTTTCTATTAAAATCAGACAATAAGGCGCTTACCGAGCAGTTACGAGATGTATTTATCATATTCATGGCACTCGAATCGCTGATAATCGGGATTGCCTTAGTTGTTCTGATTGTTCAACTTTCCACATTGATCAACTTGCTGCAAAATGAAGTCCGACCGATAATTAACTCAACAAATGAAACAGTAAACACGATTAAAGGCACTGCAAGGTTTGTCAGTGATAATCTCACTGAACCGGTGATCAAAATCAACCAGGTGTTAGCAATGATCAAACAATTGATCAATCCGTCTAATAAATAGAATTGATCGAATTGAAATTTACCAAAACTAGATATAAGGAGATACCATGTCAGATAATAATGATTTCGGTGCATTTTTAGTAGGATTTTTTGTGGGTGGGCTCACTGGTGCAGCAGTCTCTTTGCTATTCGCACCTCAATCCGGCAAAGAAACACGAGCAATCATCAGGGACAAAGCTATTGAGCTCCGCGACCAAGCAGCAGAATCTGTTGAAGAAGCACGCTTACAAGCTGAGAAAGCATGGGAAGAAGCAAAAACAAAAACAGATGAATGGTCGAAAATCGCCAAAGAAAAAGCAGGTGATCTTCGTACCAAAGGCGAAAAATCCATTGAAGAAAGCCGTGAGAAAATAGCTGAAACCATCAAGCCAAAAGAAAAATCCGCAAGTGAAGAAGGCTAAGCGATACTATAAAAGGCTGGGAATTTCCCAGCCTTTTTCCATTTTTGGTAGGATTTGAAGATTAAATCATTGCATTGAAGTAATTATCGCAATAGTTCGACACAAATCAGTGCGACAATAGCTAAGATATTCCTTGATGTTTAGTTCTCATAAATAAATTCAGATAAATATTCATCAGATAAAATCATTGATTCCTATGTGAATTTCACCTATCATATATAAGCCTAAACTTCATTAACTTGATCTTCAGTGCGTTTATCGTTCACATTCTGCAAAGACATCGGGGATTTCATCAAGAATATCCGTAGCCATTACACTGAAACTGGTGCCCAATTTCTTTCGAGCGGTAACCCCTGCACGCGCATGCATCCATGTTCCGACAATCGAAGCCTTCGATATGTCCCATCCTTGAGCCAACATACCACCTATCATACCCGACAATACATCACCGCTCCCAGCTGTTGCAAGGGCTGAGTCACTGATAGGATTTATAAATAACGCCCCTGAAGGCAGAGCAATAACAGATATGGCTCCCTTGAGGATCAGTAAAACATTCCATCGATGGGCAAACCTCTGGGCTATTTCCCAACGATTCTCCTGAATGACACAGTTTTCTAAGCCTGTTAAGACAGACATCTCTCCAGGATGCGGCGTCAGGATAGATTTTTCTGGCAGTTTTTCCCACCAGCTATCAATTTTGCTGAGCAATTTAAGCCCATCAGCATCAAATAATGTCGGCAAGTTATCGGGAATGGTTGGCAATAATTGACGTAAGAAGCCTTCCTGGTAATCATGCAGTCCCCAACCCGGACCAATAACAAGTGCATCTGCTGAAGCAACGCTGCTTCGTAGAGCATCTACCCCCCCTGGATCATACGCGCCTTCCAAACTAGGAAGTGTCGTCCAGACTGCTTCAATGAGCTGACCTGAAAGACTCCTATGAACCCCGTCAATTGTCCCGATATCGACCAAGCCACACCCAGATCGATAAGCAGCTTTTCCCGTCAGATAAGCAGCACCTGTGAATGGTTTTGTACCCGCCAATACGAAGCATGTTCCAAACGTACCTTTGTGTCCGTTATTTTGCCTTTCAGGTAAACTTTCCACCACCCGGGCTCGATCAATCATCTCGGGATAATTAACAGAGGTATGAGTATTTAGATCAGAAATACCGATGTCAATTAAATTTAGTTGACCTGCGAAGGAGCGTCCGGGATTTTTCAGTAAACCTTGTTTGATAGCAGCCATACATAGAGTCTGCTCAGCATGTAATGTTACTTCAGAAACTTCTCCTGTATCACAGTCCAATCCTGAAGGGCAGTCTATGGCGATTATCCATGTTCCTGAGCGATGTTCAATCAAATCATATATCATACCCATCCGAGCAGATAATTCGTCTCTTAGGGGCAACCTAAATCCTGTACCAAGAATTCCATCTAATACAACAACACCTGGTACGAGAGCGGCGCTTAATTGATCAAAAATATCACCCTGGGAGATATCAACACAACATCCGCCAGTATCTACAAGGTCATCTATCAGTGGATCATTTCCACGAGATTTCACCATGAAAGCGATGGCACGAATGCCTAACTCTGCTAACTTCCTCAATGCAATCAGTGTGTCTGCCCCATTATTCCCGGAACCAACCAAGCCGATCACACCTTGCCTTAGAGGAAGATGAGCAGCCAGCCAGTTTGCAATTCCTTCACCAGCGTTTCGCTTCATTTGACTGTAGCTTAATCCAGCTGAATCAGCGGATCTTTCAATTGCTTGAATCTGCTTAATCGTAACAATTTTCATTGTCGCCTTTCGGAAATGGACTCATAATAATTATACAAGAACCTCGAAAATGCTTGACTTTTAAATTCCCGTGTGATAAGATACTTCTCACTCGGGGGCGTGGTGTAGTGGTTCAACATGCGGCCCTGTCAAGGCCGAGACCGCGGGTTCGAATCCCGTCGCTCCCGCTCAAAGTGCGAGGGAAACTTCGCACTTTTTGCTTGTTAAATAACCCTTATGCTTATTGATATTATTTCTAATCAAAAGTGATAAAAATGATTCCACCACCTCAAAATTAGTTTCATTTGATTTCGGCTTATTAATTACTGGTGTGTTTCCTCTATGATCTTTGCTCTTTCAGCCATTAAATTGCGTAATTTCACAGAATCTTTTGGATAGGTAAAATAAAACAAGCTAAAAAGCGCTGCACAAATGATCCAGGGAAAGGGAACTGTCCAAATTAATGATTCTGAAAGACCAATACGATCTGCCAGCGTTCCAGCAATCACACCTGCCACAGCCGCGAACCCGCTCTCAATGAATGTCGTCAATGAAAATGCAGTACCGCGTAATTCTGGTGGAACGACTCCCTGCATCATAGGTTCCTTGGCCCCTTTTCCTGGCCAACTGATCATCAAAGCCGTTACAAAGGCTAATGCTATGATCCCCCTCAAAGACCAGTCTGCTGTCTGTGTGAAAAGGATATATGTTAAAGGGATACCACTGATGATTGAGATCTGACCGATAATCGTGCGTCCAAATCTTGGATTTTTTTGTTCAGCCCAGTCACCAATATACCCACCAATGATATTCGAAAACACAGTCCCAAACACAATACCCGCGAAAACAAGCGTGGCATTTTCAGCAGGAATGTTACGCTCATTGACTAACCAGGTAATCAAAAAGGATTGCATAACCACCCAGGGCATAGATCCAGCCAGACCCTGTCCAATGGCAACCCAAATCGTTGGTATTCTAAGTACTTTGGTTACATCAGCTAACTTTAATCCAAATTGTTTTGCGTCTTGTTGTGTAATTTTACCTGCCAGTTCTGGCTCAGCCTCCCCTCTTACCGGCTCCTTTACCAAAAACCAAACCATAATTCCACTTAAAACACTAAACCCACCTAACAGGAAATAACCCCACCGCCAAAGCGTTGGTGTGGCAAGAAAACCCAATCCTACCGTGGCGATAATAATACCGAAAATCCCGGTCGCCTCCATCAATCCGAGAGCCTTTCCACGGTCTTTTGGAGGGAAAGTATCTGACATAATCGAGAATGTTGCAGGCATCAAGCAGCCAAGTCCAATCCCTGAGATCGCACGGATCACCAGTAATTGACCGAAATTCTGTGTGAAACCTACAGCTGCAGTCCAAAGGCCCCAAATGCCCGTCCCAAATAATATCACCATCTTACGCGAGATTTTATCGGATAAATAACCCCAAAAAGGTGAGGATATGGATTGCAATAAATTCCTTATTGTACTGATCACACCTAAGTTAGCATAAGACAGCCCCCATAAAGATTGCAAAGTTGGGAACAGAACGGACATTGCCTGGCCTTCACCCTGGTCGATGAAATAGCCAAATGAAAGTGCAAATAAGGTTCTCCGACGCTGCTTTTTCTTTTGGGATGTGATTGCTGTATTTTGCGCTTCATATGCCATATGATCTCCTTTAAGAGTGACAGAATAAATCCATAAATCCGTACCATTATATTAGATATTGTTGATTTTCTACATGAGAATGACATCCCAATCTTTAAATTCGGCGTAGAATTACAGTGGTATATAAAATATGGAAGAAAGGCGCATTTACATTTATAAGCCCTAAATAAAGACCGATTTACAGTTTGTGAATCGGTCTTTTTAATTGAATATAGGGGGGGGCACCTCAGCACCACTGCAATCGCAGTACCCCTTCCTGTTTGAAAATTCTTATACAATTCAGTTTATAATGTCCAGGTTTATGGGTTCACTACACATAGTATCATATCCACCAATAAACAATTGATCAATATCTGATTTAAAATATTAATATGTAAAAAGCTTTAAGTTGGGTAACTTCTGCATTACAATCAATATACGGTTATTTGAACTGTAATTTTGAGTTGTTCTATATAAACAATAAGGGTTGGTCTTAGCAGTTAGCATCAAATCTATGATCTGATGGAAATAGGGAATATATGGCTGGTTATACAAGTGCAATCTTAATTTACAATACCAAATCAGGTCACAGTACAACGCAAAAACAACAAAACATTAAAGCGCATTTTCAAGCCTGTCACATGGATTTAGAAATTGTCGAGGTTCCAAAACCGCAATTTGAGATCGATGAAATTATTTCTCGAGGCGTCTCAAATGGCGTTGACCTCATCGTCGCTGCAGGGGGAGACGGAACCATATCCCTTGTTAGCAATGCCCTGGTCGGGACCAGCATTCCCCTGGGCATTCTTCCATTGGGAACAGGCAATCTCCTGGCTAAAGAACTGAAAATCCCGATGAACCTCCAAAAGGCTCTAAATACGATCACAGCAGATAACCCACACATCATCAAACTGGATACCTTCCATCTCAATGGTCATCATTTTGTATTAAATTTAAGCGTTGGTGTTTCACCGAAAATAATGGCATCAACGCCCTCTGCAGAAAAGCAGCGCCTTGGAGTGATTGCGTATATCATCCACTTCATCCAGCAAATACTGGGGCTCGAGTTGCATCGATTCGATATTGAATATGATCACCATCGCATATCAACATTGGCGTCAGAAATTCTCATTACTAACAGTCGAACGATAGGAATTGAATCCCTCAAGTGGTCTAATATTGTATCGCTGAATGATGGCAAGTTGGATCTGTTTATTTTCCGCGCGAGGAATGTCTTTGATATCCTAGAGTTATTGATCTCATTTTTTAGGAGTAAAGAAATTAGCCCGGTGATCAAATATTTTCAATTTAAGAATTACTGTCGTATTGAGACGCGGACTGTCATGTGCACACAGGCTGATGGAGATATCATAGGACAAACACCAGTTGAAGTATATGTCAACCCCCTCTCACTCAACATCATCACAGGATCTTCATACATTTCATAATAACGAAATCCGTAGTTATAAAAAAGACAAACAAATTTTTCATTATTGGCGGTGGTATGGTTAGATCTGCTCCAGCAATGAAGATTAGAAAAACGACCCCGAAGAATCGATCGAAATGTTCTCTAAAGAGGAATAAGGTCCCTATAACCGCCCTCCCCTTACCAAAGTGCTCTGGGATGGATGGGACAATATAAAATAATTTTTCGAATAATTTTCTTGAACCTGTAGGGAAACGCCAACCAGGATCGAGAGAAAATTCGTGAAGGTAAGAAGATTAAGAGACAGATTCACTTGGTTGCTTCATGTAGTTTTCAAAAAAAACCGGCCTGATCCAGTGTCCAGACCGTATTAGTTTTTTCGGCAACAAACATCATTTTTCTTCTGTTTTTTCAGGATAAATTTTAGGTTGAATCTGTGTTGCTTGAGAGATTTCGCTCAGATTATGATGTAATTCAGAAGGATTATTACCGATGACCTCATTAATTTCTCCCACCTTTCGATCAAGTGACGCAATCGTATTTTGAAGTTCTGATTCATCCATCATTTTCCTTGGTAAATCTCGGATCTCCTCTGATGTTGTAACGAGGTTACGCCAAAAATTTGAGCTGGTAAATTTTTTTATTAGTTGTCCTAATTCACCTGCTGTCTTGATCGCCTTTCTGGGTCCCAACACAATCAATATCAGTAGAAGGATAAACACTAATTCAAGGGTACCAACATTCAGAAATTTCACTTGAGAACCTTGAACCTGTTAATTCTGTTTCACTTCACTGGAATTATCTTCCTCATCTGAGGCGCTTTTATCTTTCCCTTCTGAAAGTCCTTCTTTGAAGGCACGGATCCCAGATCCTAATTCCCCTGCGATCTTTGAAATTCTTCCCACCCCAAAAACCAATAAAACGATCACTAGTACAACAATCAGTTCAGGCCATCCAAAAGTCTTAAACATCTTTCACTCCTTACCATCTTTTCGGCGTGCAAAACCTGCCAAAAGTATACCTAATAAATACAGTGCGAACAATGGCGCCATTAATAATGCCATATTGATTGGGTCAGGTGTCGGTGTAGCGACAGCTGCAATAACAGCTATAGCAATGATCGCAATTCGCCATTGTCGTGCTAATCCCTTTGCATCAATAATGCCTAATTTTGCTAAAACATACATTAATAATGGCGTTTCAAAACTTAATCCAATCCAAAAAATGAGATTAGTCACAAAATTGACATAATCACGCCATTTCGGGAGTACTTCTGGACCAGGGAATTCAACCAAAAAAGGGATTGCCGCTGGCAGCATTACAAAATACGCAAACATTCCCCCGGCACAGAAAAGGATTACTGCAAATGGTACAGCCAATATCAGCCACTTGCGCTCTTTATCTGATAATCCTGGTGAAATGAATAAGTACAATTGAACCAAGATAAAGGGAAGCGAGAGGATAAAACCTGCCAGTAAAGTAACACGAAAGTATACGCTAAGGTTTTCGGTAATTTGAATGGAAAGCAGGTTTTCCAAACCGCCAATTGGTCTGACAACAAAATCAATGAGTGTATCTGCAAAAATGACACAGATGATCACAGAAGCGAACAACACAACTAATGAATACAATAATCGTTTTCGCAGTTCGTCCAAATGCTGCCAGATTGTCATTTCCCTGATCTTATTCACAATAAACTCATTATGCTTGATATCAATGGTTGATGATTAGTTATCTTGTCTGTGGCAATATGATACCACCAATGCGCCCGTCTCATAAAATATTTATTCTAAATTTTTCACAAAATAAATTTATTATTACATGACAAAGACTCATTTGGAACAAAAAAGAGTTTTGTTTGCAATAGAAAGACGATGGCTACGATCTTGCGAACTTTCCCTTGTATGATGATGGTGATGATAATTAGTATTATTTAGAAATCATAAAATCATTTAATGATGGGATAGACCTGCCTTAGCCCTCCGAAGGGGGCAGTGTCAAGCTTGGTATCATCCTTCGAACAGGACAACCACATAGGTGTGCCCCTCTTTTCCTTGAGAAGTCTCCGGTTCCCTCTTGACTTTTAAGACAGCATCTACAGGGTGTGTCTATCTAAAAGATTTTTAATTCACACCTGGTTTGAAATGGGATCCAAGATAGGAATTTATTTTTCAACACTTTCGTAAGATCATACTTGATTCCCTAGAAATCACATGCAGCGCTTGACAAAGCACATCAAATATCTTAGAATGCTAATCCCGATGCGGGGTAGAGCAGTGGTAGCTCGTCGGGCTCATAACCCGGAGGTCCTTGGTTCGAATCCAAGCCCCGCTACTAGAAAAAGACTACTTGAAGATGTGGTCTTTTTTGATTCGAATCCACCCTTACAGGGGGCAAGCACAGCCCCGCTACTAAAAGTACTTGAAAAGGCGCTATTTCCCTTTAAAATATCGTTTTAGCTAGTCCTCACAGGAATGTAACTCATAACCCGGAGGTCCTTGGTTCGAACACCCCGAGGGTACTATAAGTCCAAGCCCCGCTACTAAGAACTAAGAAACCGCCAACAGATGATGTTGAGCGGTTTCTTGCTGTTTAGGCATTGATTTAAGGGATAAAGTGTCGAAAACAAGGGTTATTTACCAAAAAGCGGTTCGATTCCTTTACCTTGGTAACAAGGTATTAAACCAAATACTACCTCTCAAATAGCGCAATTATGTGCTTTAGTGTTGCTAAGCTTCCCTATATTTGGATAACAACCTACATACCCATGCTTGTCGGACTCGGTGGACAGAGTTATTGGATACCACCCTTTGATGTTGTCATCATCATGACACTTTCCTGCCACAGAATTATGATATGATTTTGTTGATGACTGACCGTATCCTCATTGTGGATGACGAACCCGCCGTGACCGATCTGCTGGCTTATAATCTTCGCAAAGCCCATTACGATGTAATAGTAGCTGGCGATGGACACGAGGCATTGCGTCTGGCGCGTGAAGCATCCCCTGACCTGATATTGCTCGACCTGATGATCCCCGAAGTTGATGGGCTAGACGTCTGTCGCGAACTACGCAAGACAAGCAGCGTACCGATTATCATGATCACTGCTCGCGGCGAAGAAATTGACCGTGTGGTTGGCTTGGAGTTGGGTGCTGACGACTATGTCACCAAACCTTTTAGTGTGCGCGAATTAATGGCGCGCATCAAGGCCGTATTACGGCGAGGTCAAGCCACCGACAAGGAGAGTCTGTCGTTCACCGTGTTATCTGGCCCCGGCGGTTTGCAAATGAATGTTGAGGCACACACAGTTTCCATCAAGGATGTACCCATCAATCTGACACGCCTGGAATTCGACCTGCTCTTTCATTTGCTGTCCAATGCCGGGCGTGTGCTAACCCGCGAACGTTTGCTTGAACAGGCCTGGGGATATGACTTTGTGGGTGACACACGTGCCGTTGATAGTGCCATCAAGCGTCTGCGCGCCAAATTACGTACTTCCAGTTCTGAAGCCGATGCAATCGAAGCAGTGCGCGGGGTTGGCTATCGTTTCAGCAAATTAAAACTATGAGCACACCACTACGATCCCGTCTGACGCTGACCACCCTGACTGTGCTGCTAGTTGGCATGGGCTTGGCCGCTGTGCTGACCTGGCTGACCGTTGAGCGATTTTACCTAAACTCCCAGCGTGAAAACCTGCTCGCCCAAGCCCGCCTGACCGCCAATGCCCTGCAGGGTGAATCTCTGCCTGAAAATCCCGAACCCTATAACCAGACGATGAACGTTGCTCCTGGCATCCACTCCCGTCTTTTATGGGAACAGGATGCGGTCGTTCTGGGATTGCCAATTATGGCGGATTCTGTCCCACAGCAGGTTCCGTCTGCCGAGCAGAGCGGATTTGTCCCTGCTGAAGACTTGATCCTGCGCCCCGAGATTGATTCTGCGTTGAATGGTGTGCCTGCCACCGCCGTTAGACAGGTTGCTTCTGCTGAGAATCAACGCGTACTCTATGCAGCGGCGCCCATCTACACATCCCACAATGGTTTAATCAGTGGAATCGTCTACCTGGCTACACCCCTGCCAGCTGGAGGGCTGCCAATAGATATCATCCTGCAGTTGCTCGGGGCGATTCTGATTGCGGCTTTGCTGGCCACCCTGACAGGTAACTTTCTGGCCCGACGCATTGCCAACCCGCTGGAGAAAGTAGCTATCGCCGCGCAGGCTGTCGCCACTGGAGACCTGGAGGACCAAGTTCCCCCAAAGAGTGGCATACGCGAACTGGATGATCTCAGCCAAGCCTTCAACAGCATGACCAGCAACCTGCGTCAATCTGAACAAGCCAAGAATGCCTTCATCGCAGATGTCACGCACGAACTGCGTACCCCGCTGACCGTCATCAACGGAACTATCGAAACTCTCGAAGACGGTGCTCTCGACGATATTGAGGGACGCGGTCCGCTGCTGGCATCCATGCAGAGCGAGACCAAGCGGCTGATTCGGTTGGTCAACGATTTGCTGTTGCTAACTCGCGCCGATGCTGGAGTCCTGAATCTGAAACTCGAGAGTGTAGATCTGGGAGAATTGGCCCGCGCCCGCTGTAAGAGCCTGTTCGCTTTGGCGGAACCTCGGCGAGTGGCGTTGAATGTCGAGGTGCGCAAGCAAGCTAAAATCAAGGGAGACGCGGATCGGTTAATCCAGATTTTAGATAATCTGCTTAATAATGCTATCCGCCACGCACCAGAAGATTCCTCCGTTAATATCCGCATCCAACGAGAAGGGGAGGAGATTCTATGTGCAGTCAGCAATCAGGGGGCTGGCATTCCTGCACAACACTTACCCTTTATATTTGAACGTTTCTATCGTGTTGAGAGTTCGCGCAAACGTCATGGCGGTGAATCAGGATTAGGCTTGGCTATTGTCCACTCTCTGGTATCGGCGCAAGGGGGGCATGTTGTCGTCGATAGCGTTGAAGGTGAGGGCGCTACGATTACTTTCTGGCTGCCCACAGACGAAAACTGCCATCCAACTGCCTAAAAATTGACATGCTCCTGCCCGGATAGGTGGATAAGATTGTATTGACAATCAAACATCTACCGACAGGAGATTCTCATGAAACAAATATCCACGATCCTTAATTCCATTCTGGCTTGTGTCTTGATTTTGGTGTTGACCTCCATTGGTCTTTCCAACTTCAATGTTCAGGCTGCGCCTCTAACCGAAACCTCTGCAGAATCCATGATGGCGTGTAATACAGAGCGTTCCATTCAAGTCAGTGGTACGGCAGTTGTAAACGTAACCCCGGATCGGGTCCTAATCCAGTTGGGCGTGCAGTCTAATAGCACTTCCCCCCAAAGGGTGGAGAAGGCTAACAGCACCACCATCAACAAGGTCATTCGGGCATTGAAGGCACAGGGCATCAAAGAAAAAGATATTGTCACCGATTGGTACGTGATTAAGCCAATCTATGATAATTATGATTCGCTGCATATCAAAGGCTACCGTATTGATAATATGGTAGCGGTTACTCTACGTGACTTAAGCAAAGTCAATGCGGTGATTATCGCTGCCCTGAACGCCGGATCAAACCAGGTTATCAATGTGGAGTTTTATATCAGCAATCTGCGTAAATACCGCGATCAGGCGCGTGAACTGGCAATGACAGCCGCACAGGAAAAGGCGCAAGACTTGGCATCCGCAGCTGGGTCCGAGACTGGTTGTGTGATGAACATCAACGAAAATACCTGGTCATATTACAACGGTGGATGGTACAGTCAGAGCCGTGACTTGTGGACGCAGAATATCGTTCAAAACGCTTCCCCTGATGGAGGCAATGGCGGGGCTCTAACCGAAGCCGGGCCGGTTAACCTGGGACAGATTTCAGTACGCGCCGAGGTAAGCGTCTCGTTCAGTTTGAAGTAGCGGAAGGCCATGGTGAGTATATGTAAACCTAATATTTTGGGGTAGGTTTGGATTGACCTGCCCCCAAAAAACTGTCCAACAGCAATATTTGAATTCGGCCTGTCAGGAGACGGAGTAAATAAGAAATCGGAATGAAATTAGGTATAATATTAGATAACATAACATCACCAGGCTCAAGAAAACCGCAAGGTTGAGCTGATGGAGCAGCCTGGAGGTCAAAAGTCAGCGATATAAGAAGAGGGCTCATAACCCGGAGGTCCTTGATTCGAATCCACCCTTACAGGGGGCAAGCAGCCCTCACAGGGGACACGCAGCTCTTACAGGGCGTTCAACAACCCCCTGCACGCTAACAGACTTCTCAAATGAGCAGCATATTGTCTTATTTGTCAACTATACAATAAGTTCTGTTGTTCACGAATGACACAGTTATCTGTCCACACTTGACAAATCTCCCCTACCTGATACACTAAAATTACAAATTCAACTAAGAAAGGTGGTTCAAATGGCATATTCATTTACCAATTCAAAAGGAAAGACCTATTTTCTTCACTGCAAACAAGTGAGCTCATCTTCTGGTAAAACAAGAGATCTATTTTTCTTCGCTGGAGATTTGCGACAAGATATTGCAGTAGATCAGGTGCCGGAAGGTAAACATGTTATCGAGATGAAATCAGGTTTGCCAGTATTGAAGAAAGACGATTAATTTGTAGCTCACTGATCCTCAAAGCAGTCAATTTCTAATATTGATCAATCATTGCTGTTTTGCCGGGTGGAACACTCACTCATCAGAAAGGTATTTGTAATTAATCGGCCTTTCACACATAAGAAAACACTGCTCCAATTCAAAAAGGAGCAGTGTTTTTACTTTCGCTAACACTTAGTAATATGAAATTGATTATGCTCTTTGTTTTCGAGTAGCAACATCAAAGATCACAGCCAAAGCTAAGACCGCACCACGAACGATATACTGGGTAGAGATATCAATACCCATCAAGTTCATACCATTGTTCAATGACATCATCACAATAGCACCAATCAATGATCCGGTGACTTTACCCACACCACCTGCTGATGATACACCTCCCACATAAGCCGCTGCAATCGCGTCCAATTCAAACAAAGTGCCTGCTGTGGTTGTGGCTGATTGCAGTCGAGAGGCGAACAGCATCCCTGACAAGGCAGACAACAAGCCCATTGAGCCAAAAACGACATAGGTTATCTTGTTGACGCTGATACCACTCAATTCAGCTGCTTCAGGGTTACCACCAACTGCATAAATGTGCCGACCCAAGAAAGTCTGTGTGGTAAGAAAATTATATATAAGTGTAACCACCAGCACGATCACAGCTGTCCAGGAGAGACCGTTATAGCCTGCGAGAATATAGGTAATCGCGCCAATCACCACAACAGTGAAGACTAACTGAATTATGAAGATACTTGTGGATGGTACTTCAAAATCATATGCAATTTTCTTCCTTCTACTGCTGATCGAAGAAATCACGATCAGAACCGCAGCTATGATTCCAAGAAACAAGGTTAATTTGTGCAGTTCTGGAAATAGTCCGGGCAATGGTAAATCGGGGATATAGCCATTCCCTAAGGCGTTAAAGGCATCGTTGGGTATAACGATCGTACCCGTTCTAATAGTTGCCTGTAATAGCGCACCTCGGTAGATCAGCCATCCTGCCAAAGTCGCAACAAACGACGGGATCCCAAATCTTGCGATGGTAGTTGCTGTGATTAATCCTGCAACGACGCCAAGGATCAGCACTATTGGTATCACCAACCAAACTGGCAATCCCCATGCTGTCAGTGCGATGGCTGCTATGGCTCCCAGGAACCCAGCCAGAAAGCCAACGGAAAGGTCAATGTGTCGAATCACAATAACCAAAGTCATGCCAATAGCCAGCACAGCAATATATCCCATTTGGTTCAGCAGGTTGCTAATATTTCGGGACGATATGAATATCCCATCAGTGGCAATTGCAAAAAATGCCATGATGACAAATAGGGCAATATACATGCCGTAATCACGGATATTCTTCTTTAATAGTTGGGTAAATTCCTTAATAAATGACATTTTCATTTCCTCACATTGTTGCGTATCTCATCACGATTTCTTGGTCAGCATCTTCAGTGGTTATTTCACCAGTAATACGTCCTTCAGAAACAACATAGATCCGATCCGTCATTCCCAAAATTTCGGGGAGTTCGGATGAAATCATAATAATGCTCATGCCTTCTTCGACTAATTTGTTCATGATGGTGAAAATTTCATACTTAGCACCCACATCAATACCTCTCGTGGGTTCGTCCAGGATCATAATATCTGGTTTGACATACAACCATTTTGCCAGTGAAACCTTTTGTTGGTTGCCCCCACTGAGGTGAAGGACTTTTTGTTCGATACTTGGTGTCTTGATATCAAGTGTTTCTGTGTATTCTCGTGCATCCTTAATTTCGGCATTCGTATCGATTACACCGGAATGTAGAATTCGTTTTAGATTAGCGATGGTGATATTGTTTTTTACATCCTGGATGAGGATCAATCCATCGCCTTTCCTGTCTTCAGTAACATAGGCTAATCCTGCTTGGATGGCATATTGGGGATGTGAAAACTTGACTGGTTTCCCTTCCAGCAGCATCTCACCTTTAATTTGATAGTGACCAGGGTTTCCAAATATACTCAGGGCCAGTTCTGTTCGTCCTGCGCCCATTAAACCTGTAATGCCGACAATTTCACCTTTTTTCAAGTTGAAATTGACATCATCAAGAAGTTGGCGGTCTCGACTCGGGTCATAGGCGCTCCAATTTCGCACCTCTAAGATCACATCACCCAGTGGTTTCTTTTCACGGTATGGATAAATATTCTCAATCGACCGTCCCACCATGTGTTTAATTAATACATCTTTATTGACTTCACCATTATGTGCATCCAGTGTAATGACACTCTGTCCGTCCCTAAGAACGGTAACTTTGTCCGCAACTGAGATCACTTCGTGGAGTTTGTGTGATATCAAAATTGAAGTCACCCCTTGTTTTTTAAGCTCAACTAACAATTTTAGCAGGTTCTCGCTGTCTGTCTCATTTAATGCAGATGTAGGTTCATCCAAGACCATAAGTTTAGCCTTCCGGCTCAGGGACTTAGCAATCTCAACTAATTGTTGTTTGCCAATACCCATCTCCTTGATTTTCGTTGAAGGGTTGACGTCCAACCCTACTTTCTTGAGGACCTCTACAGTCTGTTTAATCGTTTCATTAATGTCAACATTGAGACCCTTTCGAATTTCATGGCCTAAGAATACGTTTTCATAGACCGTCATTTCAGGCACAAGGGCAAGTTCCTGGTAAATAACAGCAATACCTGCCTCCTCACTGTCGTGTGTATTCCGATAGGTTTGAAGCTCCCCATCCAGATATATCTCACCCTCATAGGAGCCATAAGGATGTACGCCGCTCAACACTTTCATCAATGTTGATTTTCCTGCACCATTCTCCCCTACCAGACAGTGGATATTTTGCGTATCTACACTGAAACTCACATCATCGAGTGCCTTTACACCCGGGAATTCCTTGGTAATATTTTTCATTTCTAGAATTGGAACACTCATATTTTCTCCAAATCCTTATTTCCATATTTCAGCAAATAAAAAAACGATAACCAGCATACCAGCTGTATTTCACTTCTTACGCAATAAACAATTGTAATCTT
>JAYELT010000028.1:0-4857 GCA_034717715.1 Chloroflexota bacterium
ACGCTGCGTTTTTACGTTGACCTTATAAGCTTCCGAAGGTCGCAAACCGCACACCCATGCGATCTCTTTCCCTGAACAGACCAGCGGCCAAACATCACGAATATGCTCAGGGACCTTCTCATTGATAAAAAAATCCTGCAATTTCTGCCTGTGTCCCGACATTCCAAGTGGTTGCCAGCAATCGCCCCTTTGACGTCCACGAACGGTCAAAGGCAGGTTTAATCGATCAAAATCCAACCAGGCCTCATCAAGATCGATTTCTTTTACTAATTCTCGAAAATCTTCTGAGGGGTTTTGAATGATTTCGCCGATCAGTTGCCATCCATGGCGCAGCTGAATTGGATGATCCCCATCCAATTTTTCCTGAGTAGATGACATCAGCAGCAGTGGTTTATGCAAATCCGGGAGATCAGCATCCCAGGTCTTAATGATCAGGACATCCCCTAAAATAGCGACATTCAGGCGTGCAACAAGGTCAATCTGCCCGTTCTCTGGATGCTCAATTGAAAATGTCAGCCCTTGTTCTATGGCGTTAAATCCAACATCTCGAATGTCAGGTCTCAACATTGCGATGGCACGGCGTAAGATCCTGCGTTGTAAGGCTGTTTCTAATTGGATAAATTCCGATCGACGGAGTTCGACACTGTTTTTATTTTTCGAGAGGAAACAAGTACCCCAAGCCTCATCCACTAATCCTTGCAGGTACTGATCTTCTTCTCCTAACACCGTCGACATACGCAATATCACCTGGCGAATTGCTGGATTATATGTCGCCAAATCAGGGATTAATTCATGTCGGAGCCTGTTTCTAAAATACGTCGTGTCCCGGTTGCTTCGATCTTCCCGCGGTGTCACATCAATCTCCGCCAGGTATGCATTGATCGCTTCACGCCAAACCCCAAGCAGGGGACGGACAAGAGGGATCATACTGTCCCACATTGGGAATACCCCCCGGTAAACCATCCCGGACAGGCCAGCGAGGGCTGCTCCACGGATGAGATGCATGAGGACCGTTTCGACCTGGTCATCGGCTTGATGGGCAACAGCAACAGCCTGGGCTTTTTGTGCCCGCGCCTGCGTAAATAAAAATTCATACCGTACATGCCGTGCAGCTTCTTCCAGAGATAGCTTGTTTTTCTTGGCAAAATCTCCAACATCAATCCGCTCACGGATAAATGACATGCGATATCGTTGCGCTAAAGATTCGACATAGTCCGCATCCTGGGAAGATTCTGATCTCAAGCCATGATCCAGATGCGCCACAACAAGGTTGAATCCCAGAGTGTGCAAACCGATCATTAAAGCAACACTGTCCGCGCCACCGGAGACCCCCACCAATAGCGGTTCCGAGGGACCTAATCGGCATTTTTCGTTGGCTGCTTGTGCCAAATCATCAAGAAACATATTGTAAATTATAGCACTGCGCCAAAATTGGCAGAAATGAAATGAGGTATACTTCTTTTGGGATCAGGTCGAGATGAAAAATGATGCAAAAATCATTGGAGTGACCGGCAATATCGCTACCGGGAAGAGTGTTCTTCGCCGTATGTTAGTGAATTCTGGAGCTTTGGGGATTGATGCGGATGAATTAGCTCACAGGATGATCTATACTCAGGGGTTAGCTTTTAAAGTCGTCGTAAAAACCTTTGGGGAAAAAATCCTATCGGAAGACGGATCAATCTCTCACGGGAAATTAGGACAAATCGTTTTTAACGACCCTGAAGCATTAATTAAACTCGAGAAGCTGGTTCACCCCTTTGTCATTGAGGCGATTCATACCCGAGTGGATCAGTCCTGTTGTTCATTGGTTGTGATTGAGGCCATCAAACTGCTTGAAGCCGGTTTGGGTGATATCTGTGACGCAATTTGGGTCAGTCACGCATCCTCCGATCTGCAATTGGAACGTCTCATGCACATCAGAAACATGACTTGTCATGAAGCCAAACTTCGGATATCGTCCCAACCGCTTCAAGATGAGAAAATAACCCGAGCCGACGTTGTGATCAATACGGAAGGGAGTTTCTATTCCACCTGGCAGCACGTGCAGCGGGCACTTAATGATACAATTCACTTGGACACAAATGCCGAACCTCAGAACCTTAATAGTTTTACAGAATGGACATTCCAATCCGCCCGAGAAACTCCTCAGGTGCAGCTTGAAGCCTTTTGGCATACACACACAGAGAAGGATTCATCAAATCTCTATGAGCATCTGGGCTCCCACATGTTATTGCCCTTGTACTTTGAGGGTCAACTGACAGCGATCGTCATTTGGGAGAACTGGAATTTCACCGCTACGTTGAAGTCAATCATCCCGGCATCCCTCTTTGGATCCTCATCCACAGTCATATTTGAGGCTTTTCAAGAAGATGCCAGAGTGAAGCAAAGTGAAATACTGCTTCTCAGCGAAGAATTAGCCCATAAGTTTGGATTGCAGACGTCGACTGCTGGCTTTGAAAATTATCATATAGATCAACTTGTTTACCCAGCCTGGCATCAAGCGGCTAACAAAATCACAACCGATCGGGATATCCACCTGTGGGTTAAGAAATTGAGTGACCCCTTGGAAAACAGAAACCAATTCTGTAAATTTGATTGAAGACCTATGACAAATCTTATTGACGATATTATTTTCCTCTTTCAAAGATTCGAATGGACCGATGTCCTCGATATCATCCTGGTTACCGCGATCTTTTACGGCATCTTAATCCTCCTGAGGGATACAGAGGCACTGGTGCTGCTTCGCGGCGTGATATTCATCATTGTTTTACTGGCTTTGGTCATCAGCCTTGTGGATCTGCCTGCTTTTTCATGGCTGATCAGCACTGTCCTTCCCGCTTTGATTTTTGCGATCCCGGTCATCTTTGCACCTGAAATTCGGCGCGCACTTGAAAGGGTAGGCAGAGCAGGTAACGTCAACTTTTTTTCCAGATCCAGGAGTGGATTCAGGGAAGATATCAAAGACACCCTTAATGCTGTTATCAAGGCTTGTGGGCGGCTTTCTGAACGTCATCATGGCGCTCTGATAGTGATCCAGCGAATACAAGGCCTTGGGGAATATACTCAAACCGGTGTGCCCATGAAAGCAGAGGTTACGCCTGAATTGCTATTGCAGATTTTCTATCCAAACACACCTTTGCATGATGGTGCGGTCATTATCGTGGATAATCGGGTGGTTGCGGCTTCATGCGTGATGCCTCTCTCCGCAAGCGGTGTTCTCAACAGCTCTCCAGTTCGAACAATGGGTTTGCGCCACCGTGCAGCATTGGGTATCTCTGAAGTTAGTGACGCCATTGCTGTTGTTGTTTCCGAAGAAACAGGCAGTATCTCTATTGCGCAAGACGGGAAACTGATCCGTCGCTTGAACATGGAACGGTTTCAAAACACCCTGCATGCTTTCTTCCAACCAGTTGAATTCCCAAGTGGTAAGAACCTGTTTTCAAGATTGATGAACTTATTCGCCCCCAAAAAACCGGATCAAAATAAGGGGGGAAAAACATGAAATTCTTACGCAATCTTCTCAAGCATATGCCATCTTTGTTAACAGCTTCGGTCTTCGCCATTGCAGTATGGATATTTGCTGTGAACCAGGCGGATCCCACACAAACACGAACCTATCCTTACACGCTTGAAATGGAAACCATCGGGTTAGATCCAAGCCTGATGATCGTTAATGATGTTGCACAACAGGTTTCCATGTCGATACGTGCACCTTCCTCCATCCTCGATCAGCTCGAGAACGAAACCAATCTGATCAATGTTTCACTTGATCTTTCTGGACTCAATGCAGGCGTGCATACGCTCACCCCCCAGGTAAATCTCGGCTTATCACCTGCTGAAGTCATCCTGGTGAATCCTTCAACTGTCTTTGTCAAGTTGGAGACCGTCGTCACTGAAACTTATCCCGTCCAACTCAAATTAATCGGCAATCCCGCTATTGGTTTTGAAGTGCTGAACCCCGAATTGAGTGATAAAAAAACCACTGTAACCGGTCCAGAGTCTTTGATAGAAACCATCGACCATGTAGTTGGTCAGGTTAGCATCGTGGATGTTTCTGGGGACATTCAACGAACGATTGACCTGAAGGCGATCAATGCTGAAGGATTTGCAATTGAAGGGATCATGCTCAACCCCAACAGCATCCAAGTGACCATCCCTGTTACCCAGCGCGGCGGCTATCGAACAGTTGTGGTAAAGATCGTCACCAGTGGTCAGATTGCTGCTGGTTATCGACTGACAAATATCTTTTCCATGCCTCCAACAGTGACGATCTATTCGTCAGATCCAGAGTTGGTGGAAAGCGTGCCTGGTTTTGTCGAGACCACGCCCATCAACCTGAACGGTGCAAACGAGAATATGGATATCCAGGTCACCCTGAACCTTCCGGAAGGCATAAACGCTGTCGACAGCCAGAATGTTACCGTTCAAATTGGGATTGAACCCATCCAAAGCAGTATCAGTTTTAATAATATCCCGGTCCAAACAGAGGGATTGTTGGAAGATCTGGAGGCTTTCATTTCTCCTGAATCTGTAGATGTTTTCTTATCAGGCCCATTGAGTTTGCTTGAAGAGCTGAATCCAGCCACTTTATCCGTTGTAATTGACCTGACAGATCGTGGTCCAGGCACATACCAGCTGGCACCAGAGATTATACTTGACAACGAAGCCGTCAGCGTGGATGCCATCTTACCAAATACGCTGGAGGTCACAATCGAAGTTTTGGATCCAAATCGAACACCTCGACCGACGCCTACCACAGCACCAACTAGCACACCCACTACAACACCCTGAAATATCAAGGCGTAATTCGGAAAGGTCGCTTCCGAAGCTGCAAAAACATAGACCAAACGAGTACTC
>JAYELT010000029.1:0-4832 GCA_034717715.1 Chloroflexota bacterium
CCGAGACTGCCGCGCTTCGCTCGCAGGCTTATTGTCATTGCGACGAACCCGGAGGGGAGGTGGCAATCTCAGGGAGATCCTTCCCCTATCAAGATAACGCAGTCATTTAGCTTTTGAAAGACTCAACGGAGACCGCCAATCTTCACTCGCAGGCTTATTGTCATTGCGACGAACCCTGAGGGGAGGTGGCAATCTCAGGGAGATCCTTCCCCTTGTGCCGTTGATGATTAATTCGAGATAATTTTAGAAATCGACTTATAATGGCCTACTGATGGTCCATCTGATGCAGGAGCCTGACTGTTTCATTGCCCATCATGGCCAACTTCTTAATATTATCTTCGGTATGCTCAAAAATCACCTCTGGATCAAACTCATCCGTATCTTCCAGGTTCTTCAGCACATTATCAAGCACCACCGCCATCCCTCCGGCGCGCAGTCCCCACACGCGGGCCAGCACGAAGATGACGCTGGCTTCCATCTCAGCCGCCAAAACGTTCAACCGCTTCAAATCTTCAAAGTGATGCCGCCAATTGGACTGCCAGTATTGATTAAAGGATGAACCTGGCTTGGGGTGTTTGGCATAAAAAGAATCTGCCGACCGGGTTGTCCCGACGTGATACGTCAAACCCAGCATACCCCCCGCCTTGATGCAGGCGCTGACCACGTCGTGATCCGCCACAGCAGGGAATTCCGGGGGCGCATAAAGATGTGAGGCGCCGTCATAGCGAGCAGCAGAATCAAATATCGCGATATCCCCGTTGTTGACATGATCCTGAAACGTGCCGCAGGTGCCGATGCGAATGAAGGTGTTCACCCCCACCCGCGCCAGTTCTTCGATGGCAATCGCTGTGGAAGGGCAGCCGATCCCCGTACTCGTGCAGGAAATCGGTGCGCCTTTGTAAATGCCGGTGTAAGTGACATATTCCCGGTTTTCAGCCACCTTGTGCGCCTCATCCCACAGGGCAGCCACCTTGGCGACCCTGCCAGGATCGCCGGGTAAAAGGACATAAGGTGCCACATCCCCTTTAGAAAGCTGCACATGATATTGTTTGGTCATTTTTCTCCTCGCTGTTTTACATAAATTTCATTTATTAACCCGTCAATACTCCCATTTTTCATGCTTCAGCGGATAGGCATTTAATTCGTCTCGATACAATCGCCATTGCGGCATGTATTGATCCATCAAGGCAACAAAGCGGTCATTATGATGCCTTCCCAGTAAATGCACAAGTTCATGCACGATGATATATTCCACGCAGTGCTGTGGTTTCTTTGCCAGTTCCAGGTTTAACAAGATGCGTCCTTTTTCGATATTGCATGAGCCCCACTTGGTCTTCATCGACCTGATTCCCCAATGGGTAAGAGGAACATCCATCTCGGTTTTCCATTTTTCAACCAGGGGTGCAGCCAGGGCTTTTAATTCAGAACGATACCATTCTGTCATCACTCGTTTGCGATATGCAAGATCGCTTCCTTCACGCACAAACAGATCAAGATAAGTTTTGTTGCGAATGGAAACCTTAGGATGCCCTTTGCGATAGACCACATTCAGCAAATAACGGTCTCCCAAAAAGTAATGGCTCTCCCCTGAAATATATTCACGTTTTGATTGTCGTGGCTGCGCTAAAAATTCCCTTTGCTGTTTTTTTATCCAACCCAGCTTGGAAATGACAAAAAGACGGACCGCCTCATCATCAATATTCAATGGTGCAGCCACCCGTACCCTTCCCTCAGGTGGGTAAACACCTAGATGCAAATTCTTGATGTCTTTTCGGTGGACATCTACCACGAGATCATTGACAGTGATTTGATGCACGCTAATACTCTATCTGGTTCTTGATCAGCTCAAGAATCTCATCAACCTGGTCTTCCGGAACATGTTTCTTAATAACCCAGGTGACTTCGCGTTCCTTGATCTTATTACCGCGCCAACCATCCTTTTTAGTTACTTTGAGTTCTTCATCAAGTGCATTAACAACTTCCAAGTTTTCATTGAGGTTGTCATATAGGGCGCGCTTTGCATTGGTATCGATCGCAGTAGGATAAGTGACAGAATTAGCTGGGTTTTGAACCTTTTTCGCTAATTCAACGACCTTTTTTAAGTATTCTTCGTATTCCCATGCTTCCCGTCTTCTCTCTTTCACCAATTCATCTAACAGTTTGGACATTCTTTCGAAATATTTCGGATTGACAGGTGTCTCATCGATGATTTTTCGGCGGATGTTGTTTTCAATGGTCTCCGCAACCGATTCTTCTGAATCAGCGATATCTTTTGGCAATTCATCAACAGCGTCCTCACCGTGATGAACTAGTAGTTCAACAATCGTTATGTCATCGAAACCTGATATCTTTCTACTTTCCTTCGCATGGATATAGGTATCAATCAGGTGGCGCATGGCAGGTTCATAGGCTTTCAAATCTATATAATCGCCGCTGGCAAGTTTGATCGTAGATCTTACCTTTTCATAATAATCTGCCTCACCCTTGATATCATTAATTTCTTCCCTCGTGTACCCAGCTTCATCCATTTCATTGGCAACATTTGCATATGCACGAATCAGGGCAGCTGTATATTTATAAAGGGCAATGCGTTTGGGCTCATTTTCTTCCAGCACTTCACCCTCTGCCTGGGAACCTCCGCAGAAATAACGGATATATTCATTAGTTCCCTTTGGTGCCGCGACTGGTTCACACAGGGCTTTGATCTGCTCCCGGGCTTCTTCAAGGCGTTCACGATCTTTTTCCAGCCTGTTTTCTAATAATCCTGTCACATCCTCTTTATCATAGGCATCAAATGCGCCAGATGTGTAATCCTGCACGGATTCCTCAAGGCTATGGAACAAATCTTTATAATCAATGATATAGCCGTATTCTTTATCTTCGGTATCCAAACGATTGACTCGACAAATCGCCTGGAATAAGCCGTGATCCTGCATCTTTTTATCAATATACAGATAAGTCGCGGGTGGGGCGTCAAATCCTGTCAATAATTTATCCACCACAATCAAAAGCTTCATCTGCCCAGGTTCATGAACGAATTTCTCTTTTGCCTGGGCTTCAAAAGCATCCACTGACTGACCGTTGAGCATCTCCTGGTAGACATCATACTGCTGTAGGGCTTCTGTGTAACCATCGCCCGTTGTTTCCGTGCGGATGGACCCATGGTCTGGGATATAAGAGGTAACAATGGCACATTTTTCCAATCCGGCTTCCGTAAACAATTTATAATATCGGCATGCCTGATAGATGCTGCCAGCCACCAGCATGGCGTTGCCCCTACCGCTCAGCAGGCGGTCTTTAGTTTCCATATCAAGCAATATATCGGAAACAATTTGCTCCAATCGGCTCTTACTGCTGAGAACTTTTTTCATCGTCCCCCAACGCTGTTTGAGTTGTATGATCGCCGCCTTATTCAATCCGCGTGTTTTCGCTTCGAACCACTGGTCAATCTTCTCCTGGGAGGTGATGGTTTGATCGACATCCCTTGCTTCATAACGCAGGTCAAGGATCACCTCGTCTTCTACAGCTTCATCAAATTTGTAGGTGTGAATGTAGCTGCCAAAGACCTCGATGCTTTTCTGCTTATCTGCTTTGAGTAAAGGTGTGCCGGTAAAGCCCACAAAAGTCGCATCGGGCAGGATGGTTTTCATGGCTTGATGTAAAACGCCCGATTGTGTCCGATGGCATTCATCCACAAAAACGAAGATGTCACCTTTTGCCCTGAAATCTTTAGGGAGGGAGGCAGTGATGTCCTGAATATAGCGGTCATAGTTTTGCTCATCGCTGCTAACGAATTTATGGATCAATGAGCAAATCAGCGGTGGCGTGGTTGCATTCAACCGGATGATCAGGTCCGCGCCGCTCTTGCAGCGGTAGATATCCTCATCCACCCCTTTATAGACACCCTCAATTTGCCGGTCAAGTTCCGTTCGGTCTGTGATGATCAAAATGCGGGACTCGGGGATATGCTCCCGAATCCACCTGGAAAGCCAGACCATCACCAGGGATTTCCCGGAACCCTGGGTATGCCAGATGATCCCGCCTTCGCGGTTGAGCATGCGTGCCTGAGCTTTTTTAACGCCGAAATACTGGCTATGGCGGCAGATTTTTTTAACCCCAGCATCGAAAACGATGAAGTCATGTATGATCTCTAACAAACGTTCCTTGTTGCAAATCTGGAGAATCTGCCGAGCCAGCAAATTCTCGACCGCAGAGGGTTCTTTCCAATTAAGGTAATATTTCTCAGGCGTCTCGATCACACCATAGCGCAGCCCCTCGGTCTCGTTGGCCGCCATGACCAGTTGAACCGTGGCGAAGAAAGGCTGGATAAAATCCTTGCGTTGATTGGTCAGGTTCTGCCGAATACCCTCCGAAACCGAGACCGTTGAACGCTTTAGTTCAATTAACCCCAGTGCAATACCGTTCACATAAAGCACAACATCCGGGCGCTTGTTATGAATGCCCTGAACCGTCACTTCTTCGGCTATGGCAAAGTGGTTGCTTTGGGGGTCTTCCCAATCAATTAGCTTTACTGTCTGGAAGTTTTCCCCCGCTCCTCTGCTGACCTTGACGCCATAACGCAGCAGGGAATAGACGGTTTTATTAATATCATACAGGGATTGGACCTGGTTGCCTGCAGCCTTGGTTAATGTGCTGACAGCTTTCTTGATGATGCCTTCGCTGTACCCCTGCCGTTTTAAGAACCACCTCAGGTAGTCTTCTTCGATGTTACTGTTTTCAACTCGGTCCTGCCAATTCCCCAGGTAATCATAGCCCAATTCATCCTGGAAAAACTGTACAACACGATTTTGTGTTCTGCGTTCAATATCCCC
>JAYELT010000030.1:0-4829 GCA_034717715.1 Chloroflexota bacterium
TTGACTGGTATCAACCTGGAAAAGCCTCTATTGAAGCCCGCCAGGAGTTCATTCGTGAAAGATTGCGTTTATTTTATGTTGGGATCACTCGTGCCCGGCGTTGGCTAACCGCTACGTGGAATACCGGCCGAGGATTCAACAAGAATGCCCCAGCCCTGCCATTTTTAGAATTACTGAACTACCTGGAGAAAAATTTATGATTCTTCCCAATAATTTCGATTTCACACAAAGCAATCTCCAGGATTTTTTAGATTGCCCTTACCGATTCTATTTACGGTATATACTGCGGACCAAGTGGCCTGCACTGCTGGTGGATTCTGCCATCGATTTTGAGCTGCGAGCCCAGGCGGGTGCACGATTCCACCGGATGGTTCAACAATACCTTTTAGGCGTACCTGAAGCGCTAATTCAAGACCTTGCTGAGGCTGACCCAGTCCCGGAGATCGCAGTTTGGTGGGATAACTTCTGCAGTTTCATTCCAGCCGTGCTGAGTGGAAGACAATTAGTAGAAACAGTACTCAGTACTGAGCTGGCCGAGTGCAGACTTGTCGCTAAATATGACTTGATCTTAATTCAGGATCAAAACAGGGTTGTCATCTTTGATTGGAAAACATCCAAAAAGAAGATTCGTAAGGATTGGTTAATAAAGAAAATCCAAACACGGCTCTATCGTTTCATCCTCACACAAGCCGGTTCCATTCTCAAAACGCCCAAAATTGAACCAGCTCAGGTCACCATGAACTACTGGTTTGCAACCCACCCAGAAGCACTTATCTCGCTGCCCTACGATCAAATCGCTTATGAGAGTGATATACAATTTTTTACAGGGCTGATTCAAGAAATCAGGAACAAAGATGAGGGAGATTTTATAAAAACCAAAGACACCAGGAAATGCCGTTATTGCGTGTACCGATCGCATTGTGACCGGGGTACACAGGCAGGTGATTTGGAAGCTTTTGATGATATTGACATGGAACCAGTTTTGAATGAACTGGACATAGAATTTGATAATATCGCAGAGATTGAATTTTAATGCTTGAAGAAAAACGCTGGATCCATTCCGAATCAGAGCCCATACCAGGTGAATTTCGTGCTGCCATCGGGGGGCATCCCCTGGTAGCAGAAACCCTCTTCCGGCGTGGTTTCCAGGACATTAAATCCGCACAAGCTTTCATGAACCCGGATGACTATCATCCTTGTACGCCCGACGAACTCCCCGACAGCCTGATTGCATATGCTTTACTCACATATACCATACAAAATCATCAACACATTCTGGTTTGGGGTGACTTTGATGTGGATGGACAGACTGCCACTACTGTTCTTGTTCAAGGTTTGCGCGAACTTGGTGGTCAGGTGCGCTACCATATCCCTATCAGGGCAAAAGAATCCCATGGTATTACTCACAAAGTCTTAAAAGCCTTTCTTGATAAGGGTATTGACTTCTTGATCACTTGCGACACTGGTATTTCTGAACATGAGAATATCCAATTTGCCCGTCAAACCGGCATCCCTGTCATCGTGACCGATCATCACACCTTAGCAGAAACGCTGCCTCCCGCAAATGCCGTCGTTAACCCCCAACGACTGCCAGAGGATCACCCATTACGCACTTTACCTGGGGTTGGGGTTGCCTATAAGCTGATTGAGGGCTTATTTGCAAGCATGCATCGCACGTTCAAACCAGAACACTACCTTGATCTAGTTTCTCTTGGGATTGTAGCGGATGTCGCTGAACTGCAGGGGGATACACGTTACCTCTTGCAAAAGGGATTGGCCTATTTGCGTACGACAAAACGGATCGGGCTGCAAACCCTTTACAGAAACGCCAATTTAAACCCGCTCAACCTGAATGAAGACCATATTGGCTTCCAAATTGCTCCTCGATTGAACGCGGTTGGTCGCCTGGGTGATGCCAACCCAATCGTTGAATTCCTTACCACCGAGGATTCAGGGCGCGCCCGGGTCCTCGCAGTGCAGATTGAAGCGATGAATGTCAAAAGGCGTTTTGAAACTCGCCAGGTTGAAAAGGCTGCAGAATCGCAGCTGGAAGCTTCACCAGACGACCGTCATGCACCTGCGATCGTCCTGCACCACCCGAGGTGGCCGGGCGGTGTGGTCGGGATTGTAGCCAGCAGACTGGTTGAGCGCTATCATAAGCCTGTAATTCTCCTGACAGGTGAAGACCCCATCCATGGTTCTGCGCGGTCTATTGAAGGCATCAATATCACCGAAGCGATCGCTTCTCAATCAGATCGATTAATTTCATTCGGCGGACATCCTATGGCTGCAGGCCTCTCATTCTATGCAACCAATCTCCTTCCCGTCAAGCGAGGTTTTCTCTCCGTAGTGGCTGAACAAACCAAAGACGCAGCGCTTGTTCCTGAATTCCAGATCGACCATGTCATCACCCTGGACAAGATCACCATGGACCTCGTCAATCAAATTCAACGATTGGCACCCTTCGGTCCCGGTAATCCCAGATTGAATTTCCTGATCAAAGATCTTAACCTGGTCTCCACGACTAATGTTGGGGCGCAGGGAGAACACCGGCAAATTATCACCTCAGATACCGATGAGAACCAACATAAATTCATTTGGTGGAATGGTGGGGATGAGCCACTGCCTGAAGCACAATTTGATCTGATTTGTACTCTATCCAGGAGCGATTACAGAGGGATTGCCCAAGTTAGTGCTGTGTGGGGGGATTACCGCCTTTCAAAACGCGGTCAGCGGGCGATCACCCAGCAGCATTATGAGATTGTAGATTACCGCGACACAATCAACCCACTGGTGACATTAAAGAAGCACCTTCAGGAACATACGAATGCGCTTGTTTGGGCAGAGGTGAATGAGCCGGAGTCTATCCCGACCTCAAGCAGGCATGCATTGGAAGCTGTCGAAAACCTGGTCATCTGGACCGCACCACCATCGCAAGGTGTTCTGCAAGCGGCTCTTCGAAAAACAAGCCCACAAACTGTGATCGTCCTTGGCTTAGATCCTAATTTGCATTACAGAGCTTTTTTAGAAAGATTGATTGGATTGGCGAAATATGCAAATGTGAATAAAGCCGGCCAGGTTTCCGTGGAGGAACTTGCCGCTGCTTGCGCTTCGGAGGAAGAGACCGTTCGGGTTGGGTTGAGGCTGTTGGAGGTTATGGGGAAACTGCAGATTGATGACGAATCGGACATTATTACCATTGACATTGTAAAAAAAGATGCTGATCCCGAAGCCATCGAAATTTATAGAACTATACTGAAAAACATACTTGAAGAAAGCCAGTCCTATCGAAATTACTTTAAATCTGGGGATATCAATGATTATTTGCCAGGAAGAACTTCTGATTATTAATCATAAGTAATACACCAACGGTTTTGGAATGAGGGCTTTAGCCCGAGTGATCTCAAAGTAAATTTGATGATCCAAAGACAATAAGATACAAGGACAAAGATAAAACAAAATAATCGGCCTGAAGGCCTCACTCCTTAATAAAAAACAGGGCTCCCTGTTTAGAGAGCCCTGTAGATAGTGGTTTTAATCTGGTCTAATCGCCGTAACCAACTGGTAAGTAATACTTGTACTTCGAATCGATTGTGATATAAACCGTTGCCGTATCGCTAAATTCACCTCGCTCTGGTGGATTGGCCATCATCAAATAAACAAACGAATCTTCACCAAAATAGAGGAGATCAGGTATGTAGGTAAACGAACCGTCATTATTTAGCTCTACAGTCCCATGCAATGGTTCAACCACGACATCCAATGTGATCTTGTCATTTTCATTGAGATCACCATCGTTCCAAAGGACACCATCAGCTGGCACAATAAGGGTTACATCCTGATCTGTTTCGTAAACATCATCCTCAGCCAATGGGGGCTTATTAAAGGTCAACGTGATGATCACCGGGTCATGGTCGCTGGCTCGGTAGGCATCCGGTGCGTAGATCGCATCCTGGGCATCTTTCTTATAAGACATATCGTAGTTGATCAAATCTGCCTCATCGGCGTTGATATGCCATATGGTGACATCTGCAACGTACTCAACCAAGGCTGTATTAGCCAGGGCATAGTCAAGATAACCGACCTTGCCATCGTACAAATAGCTGTAGGCAGCCTCACCAAGAATTTCATAGATCATATCAAAGTAATCATCACTTGTGCCAGGCGTATCATCCGAACCTGCTTTGATCGCATCAACGGGATCCTCTTTATCATAGGCGTTCAAGTCACCAATGATCAGGAGATTTTCCACACCCGTCTCAGTTGGGTCACTGGCCAGCCAATCGACTTCCGCCTGGGCTGCTGAAGATCTTGTCAGGTTGCAGTTGCCCTGCCCATCAAACAGATCAGGATCACCAAGATCATCACAAGGGCTTCCCTTTGATTTGAGATGGTTCACCGCTACCGTTACTGCGTCTCCCACGATATTATCCATAAAGGATTGCGCTAATACGGGTCGATTCTTGCTTTCAAAAAAGAATGGGTCTACAGAGTCATCCAATATCGCAAAGTCACCAACAGGTGTCACATTACCGGGCTTATAGATCATAGCTACTTTGATGGCGTCCAAACCGATAGCACCAGTTGCGATGTAATCATAAGTACCGGGGCCCATCACGTCGTTCAACCCTGCCACCAGGTCTGCCACAGCATAATCCGGTGGCTCTCCAGCACGATCATTCTCAATCTCCATCAAACCGACGATGTCTGCATCGATCTTAACCAGGGCTGAGAGGATTTTTGTTCGTTGGCGTACCAACTCAGCTACATAGTCTGCGCCGCGGCAATCCATCCCACCGGAAGGTCCACAGAGATCATAAGGTTGATTC
>JAYELT010000031.1:0-4787 GCA_034717715.1 Chloroflexota bacterium
AAACGCGTCAAGCAGTTCTTTGAGATGCCGCCTGAAGAAAAAGAAGGACATTAATGGCTATGGAAGACATGGAAAGAGAAATCAAGTTCTATATTCAAGATTTGGAAGCAGTTGAGGAACGATTACAACTTTGCGGCTCTGAGCTTGTCCGACCCCGCATCCTGGAGCTTAACCTGCGTTTGGACACAGGGGAGAACACCCTGATGAAGACCGGCCGGATGCTGAGAATCCGCAAAGATGACCGTATCCGCATCACCTATAAGGCAAATGCACGTATCGAAGATGGTGTCATTGCCCGTACAGAAATTGAATTTACCGCAGATGATTTTGGGAAGGCACGAAGGCTTTTTGAAGGTCTGGGATATCGGGTTGTAGTTACTTATGAGAAATATCGCCGTGAATATCAATTAGGGGATGTCACCGTTATGTTGGACGAGCTGCCATTTGGGGACTTCATGGAGATTGAAGCTCCCAATAACACTTTGATCGAAGGGATAGCACTCGTTCTCGGTTTGGATTGGTCAAGGGGAATCAATACGAATTACCTGGGTTTAATGCAAATTGTCAAGGCAAATTTGGGATTGGCATTTGATGATTTAACCTTTGATAATTTTCAAGGTTTGGATATTTCTCCTGTGGATCTCAATGTTGAACCCGCAGATGCTTGAAGGAGGTGCTGGAATGGAAAAGAATTTTATCTGTCATGTTGGCCTAAGATAAGGGAGGGATTGCTGACGGTTCTGGCTGGATTTCAAGATACAGACCTGACCTTTGCACCGGTAGAAGGTGGCTGGTCGACGGGGAGAATCATGCTGCACATCAGCAGTGCAGCGAATTATTGGCTGCACAGTGGAGTACTCAGCTCAAACAACATTTACCAGAGCGGTCAGAGTACTCTAGAGAATTATCCAACGCTGGATGCAATTCAATCGCATCTGGCAGATGAGCATCAGCACACGCTAAATTTTTACTTGAGCAATTTGATGTGAAAGCCTGGGATCAGCCATTTCATTACCCGGATGGGTATGATTACACCCCCGCCTGGGTCTTTTAGGACAGGAAGGTTTGGACGTCTAATTTGGTATTTTATTATACTTTGGGATATTACCCCCATAAATTAAAGAGAGCAGGAGTGTAAGATAATGGAAATATGGAAAACACTCACCCGTGATGTGATCCTGGATTTATCACCTTATCTCAAGGTTGAAGTGCATAAGATCCAGCTGCCAGACGGGCAGATCATTGAAGATTGGCCGTGGTTGATCTCACCTAATTTTATAAATATCGCTGTCATCACTGAGGATAATGCCTATCTCTGCTTTCGACAAACGAAGTACAGTGTGAAGGGAACGAGCCTTGCTCCTGTGGGTGGGTATATCGAACCCGGGGAAACCCCACTTGCGGCTGCAAAGCGTGAACTGCTTGAAGAAACGGGTTATGCGGCGCGTGTTTGGGAAAGCCTGGGGCAATTTTCGGTCGATGGCAACCGCGGAAATGGTGTAGCTTACTTCTTCCTGGCAAGGGAAGCTCATCCAGTAGCTGAAATCGATGCAGATGATCTGGAAGAGCAGGTGCTGCTGAAGCTTTCCCGGGTAGAGGTTGAAGCTGCTGTGGCAAGAGGGGCTTTTAAGGTGCTGCCCTGGCAAGCGGTGATGGCATTATCGCTGCTGCGTTGGTGAGAGGTATAGGGTGATTTGGGCCTTTCAAACCACCATTTTTAACTGATGATCACGCCTTATGTTTCTTCCCCCGCAAGAAGAATAAGTAATACATTGCGATGGCAAGAATATACAATGATATCGTACCGATGAAGGATGGCGCAAATCCATACTGAACCTGCATCCATCCGCTGATGATTGGGCTGAAGGCGCGTCCAAAGCTGTGCACCATGCTGTTCAGGCTGGCTACCATGGCACGCGATTCAGAATCCACCTGTTCCATTACAAAGGTTTGGTAAATTGGCGAGCTCATGTTCATCAGGGTCAGCCGAACGAAATAGGCTAATGCGCTGAGTCCAAAAATAGGCGAGAATCCCAGCAAGATCAGGAAAGGAATTGATAGTGCCTGGGTCAGGAAAATGACCTTGATTTTGCCAAACCGGTCGGCAAAAGCTGGAGCCAGGAGCAGCCCCACACCCATAGCCAGTGAGCCCCATGCAAACATGATGCCGATTACCGGGTCGGGTTGGTGATGGACCTTGCTGAAGAAGATGTTCATAAAAGGCATGATGAGTCCAGCGCCAATCGAGGTGACGAACATTGGGAGAAGTAATTTGGTGAGCATGCCCGGGTTCTTGCGTGCATAAGACAAGGGAGCAAAGATAGCACGTTCATTAGTAGGAAGCAAATTTCGTTTAAGAAGCACTCTTGGGATCACTGCAAGGATCACAAGCACACCAGCCACGCTGATCGCCCAGGTATAGGCTGTTGAGCTGATCGCACTGACATCCAAGAAGCCGCTAAACCAGGTAGGCAGATAACCGCCGATCCAATCGCCAACGGAAAAAGCAGCCATGCGTAAACCAGAACTGATGCTGAAAAGGTAGGTTCTCTCAACTTCGGTGCTGTTTTCCATCAGGAAAGGTCCACTGATCACACTTCCTAAGCTGGATCCTATCCCCATTAAGATGTTCATCGTAATTAAAATACCCACGGAAGGAAAATTAACCATCAAGAGCATGGCTGCGCCGATCACCAAACCTGAAATGATCAGAGAGAGTTTTCGGCCAAGGATATCTGCTAGAAAGCCCATTGGTAAGGCTGCGATCAGCACTGTTACACTGCTGACGGTAGACAGCAACCCCATAAATGTTTCATCGTATCCCAGGCTGCGCAGGAAGAAATTGAACAGGATGCGGTGAACACCGAATCCTGCACCAAAGATCATGATGCTGATCAAATATTTGCGCGCATTTGGGCTAAATGCCTTGATACGTTGGATATAGGTTTGAATGACGCCTTCGCTGGCGTTGGTTGCATCATTATCCATAGACACCGATATTAATCTCCTGATAAGAATGCATTTAAGTGTTTCACTGTTGAATTTATGCCATCCATGCGGACGGCGTATCGGCGCTCTGCCCGGGGAGAGACGGTCACCAAAACCAAACCTGCCAACCGCAGGTTGTAAAGATGGTGGACCACAGTAGGTGGTCGCAAGCGCAGAATCTTGGCGAGTTCGCTGGGCGAGCGTGGCCCTTCCAGGAGGTAGCGCAAAATGCGCAGCCGGGTAGGGTCCGCCAGGGCCTTCAGTGCGTTCAATAGGTCTTCAGGGACCAGGTCTCCCGGGACCAATGTCATACCCTTTGGGCGTGATCCAAACAGGATGATGCCAGTCTCCTCATCCAGCTTGTCAAAGAATACAAAGGGGGCACCCCAAAAACTGGGGGCCAGGATCAAATTGGAAATCCCCGTGATCCAATCCATCCGCACACCAGCAGATAGTTTTTCAAGGAGGGACAAGATATCTGTTCCTGCAGCGAGTATCTGAGCTTCGTTTAGCGCCTTGGATTGAGCCGGGATAATGCGTGTTTCTTCTTCATTAAAAAAGCTTTTTGTAAAGGATTTCAAAGCCTGAACAAACTTATCACCAAAGCTCGACTGATCAGACCAGGCTTCGAAGGCGGCGCGTACCCGCTCTTTCGTCACTTGTTGAGGATTTGTGTAGGTTTGTCTGATTTGTTCTGCCATACTGGCTGTCAGGCGTTGTTTGCCTGCCAGGGATGAAAGGAATTCTGCATCATGCTGGGTTTTAGGATCGTTTTTTCCCCCGAAGAACATGGCTGAGAGGCGGTCCTCTGGGGAAAGCGCTTCAAGCACTGCCAGGGCGGTGGCGACATCTTTTTTAGGCGCCGGCAGGCTGTGGATGAACGAAAGCGGCACCTTCAGGAATTTCTGCGATGTTTCCAGGACATCGCGCAACTGGGTTGGGAGGCGTGAGCGAACGCCAGCAGCCCAGGAGGGACGCAAACCGAATTTGTCCGGGTTGTGGAGGACTCTCAGGCTGACGAAGAGATCGTAAGCGCTGCCCTTTTCCCAAGTGATGTTGGGTTGTTTATTCATAATTCACCTCAGTTGGTCTTCTCTTGAAGCATTTCATCCATCACCGCAGGTTTGTATGGTTGCCAGGTTAAAATTGCAGTATTGGGGAATGGATTGTATATTCCTGCTGTGCATTAGATGATTACCTAATGTATTAGATAATAATCTAATGTTCTGATCCTGTCAAGAGATGCTCAAGGGAAGCGTTTGGGAGCTCACTTATTTCCTTCACTGCTTGAGGTTATTCTCAGGGAACCGGACAAGAAATTTTTAATAATGTTAGAATAAGTTGATGATCTTTTCATCAATTTGGAAAAATATGATGACATTCTTTCAACAATTAAAAACTAAGTTCTCCTGGGTTTGGTTTTGGAAAATAATTCTCATCCTTTTTATCATTCTATCCGTTGTGGGTGCATTCTATGCAAACAAGCTTGTGCGCCGCTTCGTTGCCAGTACAAGAGCTTTCTCGTTGCCTGGTGATCCTGTGATCGCTGAATCTAAAGATGAAGAGAATCTGGAGGATGAAAATTCAGAAGGGCTGGAAGATACCCCGGCCGAAACACCATCTGCCCCAGAGGCTAATCTACCTGACCCCGATCCCTGGGATGGCACCAGCTGGGTCAATGTCCTGGTGATGGGATTGGACCTGCGTGATGAGGAGAACGCAGACGCAGCGCCGCGCTCCGATACAATGATCTTGCTGACGATGGATCCCTTGAACAATACGGCAGCTGCCATTGCGAT
>JAYELT010000032.1:0-17167 GCA_034717715.1 Chloroflexota bacterium
GGCGTAAACGGCTGAGTGCTTCAAGTGAGGTGTTTCGCCGGGGGCGTTCATCAGTGTCGAAGATTCGAGGTTCGCCCTTGCGCTGGGGGACCGGGATAGGCAGGATCTCTTCAGCAAACTTGCCGCTATCGATTGCCGCAGCCGCCCGTTGATGACTGGCCAGCGCAAAACGGTCCTGTTCTTCTCGGCTGATGCCGGTTTCTTCGGCGATGTTTTCAGCTGTCATACCTAATGGATCAGACCCGTATTTTTGATCCATAAGCGGATTCACAAAGCGCCAACCCAAGGTGGTGTCATAGGCGGTCAGATTTCCCACTAAGAGAGCTGGCTTTGGCAGGGCATATGGCGCACGGCTCATGTTTTCAACGCCGCCAGCGATGAACACGTCACCGTCACCAGCGCGGATGGATCGAGCTGCGGTATTTAGGGCTGTCAGCCCTGAGGCGCATAAGCGGTTTAATGTCACACCTGGAACGGAAACGGGCAAGCCGGCCAGCAAGAGGGCCATACGGGCAATATTGCGGTTATCTTCACCGGCCTGGTTGGCACACCCCAGATAAACTTCTTCAATCAAATTTGGATCAAGATCATTGCGTTTTACCAGTGTTTGGATGATCAAAGCAGCCAGGTCATCGGGCCTTACCGTGGAAAGCGCACCGCCCAGGTTGCCAATGGGGGTTCGCAATGCGTCAACAATCACTGCCTCAGGCATAGGTCACTCCTATCGAAATTATATGTCCTCTGAATTTTACCATTGAGAGGCTAACTTAATCCTGGCAGCACAACAGATGTAAGAAATTGTTGTAGGACAGTTTCATATCTGAGTTAAATTAACAATTACAATTAGATCAGCATAACACCCAGGGAACATTGATCATTGAACAAAAAAGGTTAATTGAGAGCCTTAAGAAATTTTTGGTTTATGCAGTTTTTATAAGCTATTTAGCTGGACAATTTTTAGGCGCGATGAATTTTCTTGATCAGTAAGCCCTTGATTTGGAATAAATATTTTTCTGGATGTAAAAGATGACAAGGATTTACAATAAGGATTTAAAGCGGTTAACAGCTTTGCAGAAGGAAGTTGCTGGAATATCACCTGCACTGGCACGATGTTATCCGGTTGCGATTGTCGTGGATGGAACGATCCTGGTCTATGATGTGAACCCTGGTGGTGAATATCAATTCATTAAACAGATCTCTGCACCAATGGCGATGCCCTCTGGCGTTCGTGCAGCCTTCCAGTTGGCGGATTTTGGCGGGAGAATTGCCTGTGTGGTCTCTCAAGATGTTTTCGATTCATGTGAGGGTTATGTCTCGCTTCTTCATGAGTTTGTTCACTGCTACCAGTATGAAACCTGTGAGCAGGATATAAAGATGCGACTCGATATCGCCCGTAAAGCACAGGAAGTCTATGATGTGATGTGGGAGATCGAATATCCGTTTCCGTATCGCTCGAAGAATTTTACCCGGGAGTATGTGAATTTTCTTTCAGCTATCGGAAAGGAAGATCATATCACCGTTCGAGAAACACGCAAACGCCTCAGGACTTATCTGGGTGTCCATGACTATGAGTATATGGTTTGGCAAGAATGGAAAGAAGGTTTTGCCCGTTGGGTGGAAAATCGTGTGCGCGAGCATCTTGACTTGCCGGGGAATAATAAGGGTCTGCAGCAGCCTTTCAGCCGGGTGTTGTTTTACGTGGGCGGGGCAGCGTATATTGATCTGCTGGTAAAAGAACAAACGAGCCTGATCGAAAACCTGGGCTCGTTGTTCTGGGAGATTTTCACTTTCGGTACAAGTAAGAAGGCGGTTTGACCCTGCTGAACTGGTGGGTTAGTTAGTCTCCTTACCGATAGCTTTTCATGCAACAAATTTATTAAAACCTATGCGAATTTATTGAGTGACCCAATCAATTAGTTGAATGGGTTGCTTCAATTTTTCTCCTCATCAAAACTAAAGACCGGTCACGGTGAAGGCGTCAATTCAGGTGTTCCTCCAGCGCCATAGATATAATCGACAAATAGATTGAAGTTAAACCAGGCAGCCAGTAACGGCCTGCGGACTCCCTGGATATAACCCCATTTTGCGCCATAAGTTCTTATCGTTGCGCTTCCCCAAGCACCCGGGCAGTGCCAGATCGCAGAAAAATCCGGGTCCGACAGGTCCACATAGGTAAGTTTGAGGGAAATGTTCCGTTGACCAGGGGCAGCCTGGCTTGCTGGTTTGTTGGGGTAGCTGGTCCCTGTTGAACTGGGAAGACCATCATAGCCGTTTTCATCCGTTGTCTCGTTGTCGTCTAAATTGTCCGGCGGCACTCCACTTGAGTCAAAATGAGCTGGGTACTCACAACCGCTGGCGCAGGCAACAAATAGTGCTAGAGGGGGAAAGAGGACATAAGCATACCAGGGGATCGCGCCCCAATCCGTTTCACCTACAATTGTGTTATCCACCGGACCGGCTGAATATTTTTCGTCCTCGACATCATCTGAAGTGATATAAGGTCGCCATGGTGAAAACGAGGAGATATTTTTATCGAATGCTGTGTAATAACAATTATGCCGCCCTTTGGAGATGAATACTTTAGGATGGGTGAGGTGGTTTAACGATGTATCTATTGTTTTGGTGACATCTTGCCATCGGCGAATGCCCTGGGGTTGAGCAACCATGAGCGGCGATGGTGGGTAGCCATCTGATGTTTTCCTGAAATAACAACTTAGGAGGGGTTCGAAAGTTGTTATATTGTTCTTTAAATCCTCAAACGAATTTGGGAGAGCCTTGATCAACAATGCTATTCCTGACCAATCCCCTTCCGAAGCCAAATTTTTGCTTTCATACGCAGGAAAATAGAAATAATAGGTCAGAAGGTAGCCTTCAGCGACAGCTGCATGAACATCAGATCTCATTGATGTGCTGTTGATCAGCAGTTGGATATTGGGTGTTTCACGGGTTTTGCATACCATCCCGTATATTGTCAACTCGGGTTGGATTTCATCGCGGTAGACCTGGAGGATTTTATCCAGTTTTGGCTCAGGCAGTTTGATGGTTGGCTGCCCTTCAATTTGTTTATCGAACCAGCTCATGTCCGTCACAGTTGTGAAGTGGTCAGCCGTGGTGGGGAGAAGATCGACACTGGGATTGTTAATCTGACCTTTGTTGATGATTTTGGTGCAGGCTGATGGTGCCAGATCGACATTTGGATCATATTTCCACAGTGCTGAATTACTAATCGTTGAGCGCAAATCGACCGGGAAAAACCGTTCATCAGGGTGAAAGTGCAGGATTGGACAGAAGACTGTCAACAGCCTCTTATAGATATCTTTAAGGTTGGTCCCTACGGGCGTTTGGCATCCCTCATCTTTTCTAGGCATCTTACGACTCCTTTCTTAGGCGGCTGCCGCTATTTCACGAATGGTCGTTTCCCATTCATCGAGCTCTGGGAAAAGGATTTTATTCAGTTCAGTGATGCGATCAAATGGCTGTCCTGTTTTCTCACACAGATGTGCAATCTTAAAGAACTCCTCCATTAATGCCATAAATTGCTCCAGTTCAGTAGAATCAGTTTCATAGTCAAAGGAACGGAAGAAATTAAGCAATTCCCCTTTGATCTTTCCGATATTGGGGATACAGCACCAAGCTTCTCTCAGGTTCATCCCCAATTTTCTCAGGACATAATAGCCCCGGGGTACCAGGCTTCTCATCTTATGCAGCCATTCACAAATAAGTTTGCTTTGTTTTGCAGCACACCTCTTCAAAATCAGAGCTTCTTTTTCGTTAAGATTGCTAATGATGTATTCAAGTTCAGTCAGGGCAGCCATTTGTTTTGTTGATAGAGGTTTGCGACAGAAGGCGGTCACCATGGCATCCCGCCAGTAATCTTCATAATCTCGCTTCTCAATGCGAACATGTCCAATGTGTCCTTTGAAGGTGTAGCGATCATCCCCCCTTGGCCAATGCCCGAGGGTGATAACCTGTCGGGGTTGATACATGCCAGTTGGTAAATCCAAGCTTGTCCCAACGATGTTCCCATTCAAGGTAACCTTCCCGTAACTCACCCCATCATATTCAAAGGAGACACGCGACCATTGATTTGCTGGCACCTTGGTATTGCCGCTATCCGGTCCGTCCCAAACGTGCCCATCATAGATGGTCCCATGAAGGCGTCCGTCAGCTTCGATCACAAAGGCGAAGGACATCCAACCTTCCACGATATTGAATCGGCGTGTGATCGTTTGTGGTTTGATCAATGCCTGAATCCGAATTGCTGTGAATTTATTCAGCGAATCATTGATGACCGGTATTTCAATTTGCCCATTATCAGCATAGATGTTGACATATTCATGATTTTGGTTGACGCTGCCTATTATGTTGGCATGATTCTGGAATGATGTGGTGTCTAAAATCTGGTTATTTTGATAATCCTTCATTGGCAGGTTACAAACAACAGTCCATGTCATAACTTCCTCCATTTCTTACAAGGGTCAAATGCAACAGTTATATGTTGTGTCATTTCCAACCAGTAATTGATATCATTAGGGGTATTGCAATGGAGATGCAAAGCATCATTGTATGATGATCATTCCCCCGAACAACAAAGCATTCCATTCACGCATCAATGCATTTACATTATCGCATATACCAGGCTACAAAATGGACATCAAGGGAAGCACCAGCCCAGAAGGTTGATTAATACTCGTGAAATAAGGTCTCTATATAGATCTTTGTTAGCTCTTTACAGCCATTTCATCATCAAATGCTATCCTAATTGATCTCATACTGCTGATCACATCAGGCGATTTGACATGAGAAATTTTGGAGTATACTTTAATTGTGTGTCCTGACAACGCTCACCCAATAATCATTCAGGACTTATCATTTAATAAACTTCTAAACTAATTAAGGAGGTTCGTTTATGCCCGCAAAGGGATATATTGAAGTCAACGAGCTATATTGTAAAGCTTGCGAACTATGTGTGACAGATTGTCCACATAATGTGTTGGCACTGGATATGGATCGTCTGACACCCAAAGGATATCATCCTGCATATATGGTGAATCCCGAAGCTTGCACAGGTTGTGGTATTTGCGCGATCGTTTGCCCCGATGCTGCAATCACGGTTTACCGTTATATCAAGCAAAAGTCGGAGGTTTGAGATGGCAAAAGAGATGATAAAAGGCAACACTGCTGTTGCGGAGGCTGCGATTCGAGCTGGTCTTCAAGCTTATTTTGGCTATCCCATCACACCACAAACGGAATTGCTGGAGCACCTCTCTGCGCGTATGCCAGAACTCGGGCGACCCTTTGTTCAGGCTGAGAGCGAACTTGGTGCGATCAATATGGTCTATGGCGCAGCCTGTACGGGCAAGCGAGTGATGACTTCTTCCTCCAGCCCGGGAGTCAGCTTGATGATGGAAGGCCTTTCCTACATCGCAGGTACGGAAGTGCCGGCCGTCTTAGTAGATGTGGTCCGCGGCGGTCCAGGCTTGGGAAATATTGCCCCTGCTCAGGGTGACTATAACCAAATTGTGCATGGCGGCGGTCATGGTGATTATCACATGATCGTCCTTGCCCCTGCAAGCGTGCAGGAAGCCATTGATCTGACAGTTCTGTCTTTTGACCTGGCTGAAAAATATCGCAACATCGTTGCGGTCTTGATGGATGGCAGTATTGGTCAAATGATGGAACCAGCCGAACTCCCACCCATGCAGCCGCTCAATACGGAGACACCCGATTGGGCTGTACGTGGTACCCATGGCGGTGAAAAGCGTGTTCTCACTTCCATTAACCTGGATCCACCTGCGCAAGAGGTTATGAATCTGCGATTGATGAAACGCTGGCAAGCCATCGAGGAAAACGAGGTGCGTTTCAAGGGCTATTTTCTCGATGACGCTGACTATGTGGTAGTCGGCTTTGGTACGGCCGGCCGGATTTCGCTGTCGGCTGTCCACGCAGCTCGAGATAAGGGTATCAAAGTTGGTCTTTTTAGACCGATCACAGTTGCACCTTTCCCGAAGGATGTGTTGGATGATCTGACGCAGAACGTCAAAGCGTTTTTAGTGGTTGAAATGAATTCCGGTCAAATGCTTGAAGATGTGCGGCTGGTTGTGCGTGGCCGGAAGCCCGTAGAATTTTATGGACGCATGGGTGGTGTGGTTCCCTTCCCTGATGAAGTCCTGACCGAGATTGAACGCCTCGTTGAAGAACCCCTCACCACCGAAGGTCACCCACGTGATCGCTGGTTGTCGAGATTAGCGGCTACAATAGGATAAGGAGAGACATATGGTTATTGCAGATGTTCCTACCAAGATTGTATATGAGCGCCCAGGCGTCCTTGACCCTCGGGTTACTCACTACTGCCCGGGCTGCACCCATGGTGTGGCGCACCGGCTGGTGGGTGAAGTTCTGGAAGAAATGAATGAAGTGGAGAACACCATTGGCGTGGCTTCAGTCGGCTGTTCGGTGTTTGCCTATAATTATTTCAATATTGACTTTGTAGAAGCCTCCCATGGACGGGCACCAGCCATGGCAACCGGGATCAAGCGAGTATTACCGGATTGCACCGTATTCACTTATCAAGGTGACGGTGATTTGGCATCCATTGGCATGGGCGAGATCGTCGGTGCAGCTTCTCGGGGCGAGAAGCTCACCGTAATATTCATTAATAATGCTAATTACGGCATGACGGGCGGCCAGATGGCCCCCACGACACTTCCCGGTCAGGTGACGAGTTCTTCACCAACAGGGCGGGAAGTCAGCCGTCAGGGTTATCCGATCCAGACAGCAGAGCTTCTCTCCACACTGGAAGGCGCGGTTTATGTTGTCCGGCGAAGCATGCATAGCTCACGGGAGATCAGACGTGCGAAAAAAGCCATACGCACCGCTTTTGAAGTGCAGAAGCACGGTCTGGGCTTTTCACTGGTTGAACTGCTGTCCACCTGTCCCACCAACTGGGGCATGACTCCGGTAGAAGCGCGAGAGTGGATTGAAGAACGCATGATACCTGCCTTCCCACTCGGTGATTACAAAGTTTCATCCGCTGTGGCGGAACTTAAGTTTTAGGGAGAAACAGATATGCAACAAGAAGTGATTGTTTCGGGTTTCGGTGGTCAGGGTGTCTTATTTCTCGGTCAGCTGTTGGCATATACTGGCATGGATGTGGGTAAAGCGGTCACATGGATCCCATCATATGGGCCAGAGATGCGCGGAGGTACGGCCAACTGCACTGTGGTCATTTCCGATGAGGAAATCGGTTCTCCCTTTGTCAAGAACCCCGCTGCAGTGATCGCCATGAACCTGCCATCCCTGGATAAATATGAACCCCTTGTGGATAAGGGTGGTACCCTGGTGGTGAACGCCTCGATGGTCAACCGGCAGGTCGAGCGAGAGGACATCAAGGTCGTCAGCATTCCTGCCAACGATATTGCCGAAGCCCTCGGCAGCAAACGTTCAGTGAATATGGTCATGCTGGGCGCACTGTTGGCAAACATGGACCTGCTCTCGTTGGAGGACGTTGAAATTGCCCTGGAAGGGCATATGCCAGAGCGGCATAAGCGGTTCCTTGCAGGGAACAAAGCAGCTCTGCGCAAAGGGGCGGAATTTGTGGCTGAGGAAGCAGAATAGGACTTAAAAAAACAATTGATAGTCTTGAACCCCGGGATATCATATTTCCCGGGGTCTTGTATTAACCGTTATAATGATTGCAGATTTGTATTAATCTGGCTCCTAACCCAGATTGAGTTTTAGTTTTCCGATACTCAACAACCTTGGAAGGTCTTATGAAAATTCGCATGTCATCCCCTGATCTTACTGACGCTGACCGTCAGGCGGTGATGGACGTCGTTAAAACTCCTAATCTCTCAATGGGTCCAAAAATTAAAGCCTTTGAGAGCGCATTTTGCGAGCTGACGGATGCCAAAAATGCCATTGGGGTTAACTCCGGTACGGCTGGGTTGCACTTATGCGTGCGAGCGGCCAATATTGGTGTAGGTGATATCGTGGTGACCACACCATTTTCCTTTGTCTCCTCAACCAATGTGATCCTCTTTGAGAAGGCTGTGCCTGTGTTGGTGGATGTGGACCCGGTCACCGGCAATATCGATACCGAATTGCTTGAAAAGGCGGTGACGGACCTGAGCTGGGGTGGTGAGACTGCACGCCGATGGCTGCCCCGTAAGCTGCCGCCTGTTAACCAGGACGCATTGAATCCGGTCAAAGCGATCTTACCTGTCGATGTGTTTGGGCAGCCAGCGGATTATGACCCGATCAACCAGATCGCCAAACAGTATAACCTGGCGGTGATCGAAGACTCATGTGAGGCATTGGGTGGGGAATATAAGGGTCACCCGGCTGGAACCTTGGGGGATTACGGTGTGTTTGCATTTTATCCGAACAAACAGATCACCACGGGAGAGGGCGGCATGATTGTCACCGATGACGACCAGGCTGCTGAATATATGCGCGCTTTGCGCAACCAGGGGCGCGCGCCTGGTGATACATGGCTCCAGCATACACACCTGGGTTACAACTACCGTTTGGATGAGATGAGTGCAGCATTAGGCCTTTCGCAGATGAACCGATTAGAAATGCTCCTGCAGCAACGTGCAAAAGTAGCAGACTGGTACACAAAACACCTGGCTGAAATTGAAGGCGTGACGCCGCCAGAGTTAGTGGAAAATACGACCCGTGTGAGCTGGTTTGTCTATGTCATCCGCGTGGAAGAGTCGATTGATCGCGATCGTTTAGCCCAGATCCTAAAGGGAAAAGGAGTTCCAGTCCGACCGTACTTCGCCCCAATTCATTTACAGCCGTACATGATGGAGATGTTTGGTTATCAGCACGGTGACTTCCCGGTCACAGAAGATTTGGGTAACCGCAGTATGGCGTTGCCTTTCTCGGGCACGATGAGCGAAGAAGCAGTTGTAACAGTGTGTCAAAAGATCGCTGAAGCCTTGATTGCAGCGACAAAGCAAGCATGATACTCAATTGAATCTGATGGATACCGAATTTCACCCACCACGCCGAAAAGGTATTCTTTTCCAAGGTGGATTGATTCTGGCATTGACTGCTGCAGGGGCATATTTCTTTTTCTTGGCCACTCAGGACCCATCCGGGTTGGGATTCCTGCTGAATATGCTGATTGCGCTGGTGATTTTGTCTCCCTTACCTCTGTTGATTTATCGTTTCTATGCGCTGTTCAACGCGATGTATAAGCTGCGGCGTGATGGACTCCGGATCCAGTGGGGATTGCGGCATGAGGACATTCCTTTAGGGACGATTGAATGGATGCGACCGGCGAATGAATTGGGGTTCTGGCTGCCAACGCCCTGGCTGAAGTGGCCAGGAGCTATCCTGGGCACACGGCGAGTCCCTGAATTGGGGCTGGTTGAATTTATTGCTTCAGATAGAGCGCACATGATCCTGGTGGCAACCCCTGAGAAAATCTACGCTGTCTCACCGATGAAAGCGAACGCATTTCTGGCTTATTTTCAGCAGATCAACGAGTTAGGCAGCCTGACCCCGCTTGAAGCGCAGTCCGTCTATCCTCAGGTGCTCATTGGCAGAGTGTGGGAAGATCGCCTGGCGCGCCTGTTGGTCCTGTTGGGTTTTGGGGTTGGATTAGTTCTTCTCGCAACAGTTGCCTTCACAGTACCGGGCCTTGAGACGGTTGCCTGGACGGGGTTTGGTGACGATGCGCCTGCGGAACGGCTGCTGTTGCTGCCTGTTCTTGACGGCCTTATCTGGATCACCAATTTAATATTTGGGACCCTTCTGTATCGCCAGGGAAGCAATTACCGCATCGCTGCATATATATTGTGGGGTAATGGGGTATTGATAGCTGCCTTGCTCCTGGTTGGAAGCTTAATAATAATTTATTGATCTCTTAGTATCCTTGCGAAGTTCCAGGTTGTGATATGTGGGAACTTCAGTCAGGATTTTGATAGGACGAAATTCTTCATTGATCTTGTAGTCGCGATCATCATTGCTTATCTGGCTTACCGGGCGGGGATGCTTGACCGGAGTGGTGGTTTAGCCGCAGGCATTTTGGGTACAGTCGTGATTGGTTTAGGCGGGGTGAGTTGGGCGTTGGTCCTGTTGACTTTTTTCATCTCCGCAAGCGGGATTTCAATGTTATTCCATGTTCGCAAATCAGTGGTGGAAGGGGATTTTGCTAAGGGCTCCCAGAGGGATGCCAGCCAGGTAGCAGCTAACGGGGGAATTGGCAGCGTGTTGGTGCTGGTATATGTGATCCTAATTTAATTCATCCCTGAAAGCCCACTGCTGCCCTTGTTATGGCTGGGATTTGCAGCCAGCCTGGGGGCTGCAAATGCTGATACCTGGGCGACAGAATTGGGTGTGCTCAACCCACGCCAGCCGGTGTTGGTGACCAATTTTAAGTGTATGCCCCGGGGTACCTCTGGCGCGGTCAGCCTGGGGTGGGGTCAGTGGCAGCGCTGTGCGGGTCAGCCCCTTGTGGGGGGTGTAGCTGTTTTATGCAGCAGGATTGGTTGGGCACCAGAGGGCACGATTGATTTGTGGCTGCAGTTTATTATCATAACAGTCAGTGGGTTCATAGGGGCGTTTGTGGATTCCATTTTAGGCGCAACCGCCCAGGTGATCTACACCTGCCCAGCCTGCCAAAAGGATACTGAGCGCCATCCCGTTCATACCTGTGGGACCCCCACCATAGTTAAGTGCGGTTTGCCCTGGTTGAACAATGATTGGGTCAACACCGCTTGCACCATCAGCGCAGGGGTGTTTGGGATCGTTTTTGGCGTTCTTTTTTGAGTGAAGGATACAATTAATTTATCACAGTAAATGGACGAAATCAATCATTGCAATTCTATGCTGTGCATTGTTTTGAGGTAAAGAAGATTAATATTTCATGAAGTGGTCATGTACAATTTTGTATAAAAATTAAGTGATAAAATTAAATGCAAACAATTATTAAAATAAAATTTAGACAGGTGTTATATGCGAAAAGAAATTTTTGAAATTCAAGAGAATCTTAAACTTGGCAAGTATCAAAACGAAGCTTCTGTTTCTCAAGGGATTGTACAACGTATTTTAAATCTATTAAATTGGCCAATTTATGATACGAGTATAGTGATTCCTGAATTTTCAGTTGAATCTAAACGTGTTGATTTTGCATTATGTTATCCACCAGATAAACCAACGATTTTTATTGAAATAAAGCAGGTTGGACAAAGTATTGGCGCGGAAAAACAGTTATTTGAGTATGCATTTTATCAAGGTATCCCAATGGCAATTTTAACAGATGGTCAGGAGTGGCAATTTTTCTTACCTGCAGAGCAAGGAGAATTTTCCGATAGAAGAGTATATAAATTAGATTTACTTGAGAGAGAAATTGAAGATATCATTGATGTATTAACGAAATATTTAGAATATTCAAATGTTAAATCAGGGAAAGCTATTGAAGCGGCACGAAAAGATTATAAAAATATTCGGCAACAGAGAGAAGCTGTAAACACTCTGCATGAAGCATGGACTAGGCTGATTGAAGAAGGTGACGAATTATTAATTGATCTTGTGACTGATAAAGTTGAGAGTTTGTGTGGATATAAACCAAGTCCTGACCAAGTAATTAATTTTTTATCAAACAAAGCTATATACACTTCTCCCCCCCCTAGAAAAACAAAAAAGGATAATAGTAAGAAGAGGGAAACTAAACAGGAAACTGTCCATGGGACAGGGTTTGAATTATTCGGAAAATTTCACTCTGCCAGGAATGCTCGTAATACCATGTATGAAATTTTGAATGCATTAGCTGATCGAGATCCAACTTTTCTTCACAGATATGAAAATTTGCCAAAACATGGTCGATCAAGACGATATGTTGCAACGAATCGCCATGATATGAATCCATCGCGTCCAGATTTGGCTTTATCAGATACATACTCTCATGAATTCCGTCCTGGATGGTATGTAAACATCAATCTTTCAAAAAGGTCAATCGAAAAAGTTATTCGATTAGCATGCCAAGTGGCAAATATTCAATATGGGGAAGATATAAAAATATATTTGTAAACACAAATCATATCTAGTGATCTTCTCATTCTATAGAATTCTTTTGAGAAAGTATTATCTTATCGAAAATTTAATGTAACGAATTATTGTCATATCAAACCCATGAACAAAGTGAATGGGGAGTGGCGGTCTCGGAGGAGCATTTCGGTAACTATTTCATTGTGAAGGTGTATCAAGTGTGTATTAGGCAATCCGCAGAATGTTCATCATATTCATCCCAAGGAATACTGATGATATTCATTCACGGCTTCATATAAAGCCAACAGGTTTTCAACCGGTATCCCTGCCTGAACGTTGTGGATTGGATTGAACACAAACCCTCCGCCAGTTCCAAAGATGTGCATACGCTCCTGAACCTGAGTCCGGATATCCTCCGGCGTGCCAAAGGGCAGTGTGTTTTGCGTATCCACGCCGCCTCCCCAGAAGGTAACGCTGTCACCAAACTGGGTCGCTAAAACCTCAGGGTCCATGCCTGCAGCGGAGGTCTGAACGGGGTTGATGATATCAAATCCCGCTTCAATGAAATCCGGATAGAGTTTGATGACGGAACCGCAAGAGTGGATGAATGTTTTCCAGGATGTGTTCTGGTGCACCCAGTTATTGATTACCTTGTGGAAGGGCTGGTACAGATCACGGTAGGCTTTTGGGGAAATAAAGGGTCCATTTTGAGTGCCAAAGTCCGTCCCGGTAATGAACAGCACACTGATCTTTTCACCGACCCTTTTGTGGATGCGTTGAAGGTTTGCCAGACCGATTTCGCATTGCTTTTCGAACACCTGCCAGATATATTCCCTGCGGGTCAGGGTGGAGATGTACCATTCAGTGATATCCCGAATACCCAAGGGATTCGTTAATTGGATCCCAGGCACTAATGCGATATCGCCAAAGCCTGTCCCACCGAAATTTCCCAGGATGGCTTTATCGGTGTGTGTAAAGAGCTGGTCTGCTTCACGATCGTAATAATCCAGGTCTTCTTCTGAGATCGGTTTGAATTCTTCAAGGTTATGGGCGGGGTCTAATTTGGCTTCGTCAATCTCTGGTTGGCGGACAATCGCATCAAAATAAAAGCCACCTTCCGGCATACGTCCACTCGGTGATGTGGAAGGATTCCCCTCAGGATACATCAAGATATCCCCGTTTGGTTCTGGTTCTGTATTGAACCCGCCCGGTACCAGAACAGGCGTGCCGTCAAAGAATGTCCAGGGTTTCCAGTCTTTCAATGGAAAACCAAACATGGTGCTGGGACCGCTCAAGCCAACCACATCCACACCCAATGCTGTCATCAGGTCTGATTTGATCTCACCCAGCATCTGATAAGGCTCAACCACTTTGACTGGCGTCCCCGGCGGGTCTAATGCCAACGCTTGGCGAAGTTTGTAAACAGAACTGACATGCATGCCTGTGACCGGGCTGCCCCCCAGGTCTAACGGAACACGATCTGGTTCCTGGTGGTCGATGGCTAACGCAATGCGCTTTCGAGAATTCATCTAAGACTTTCTTAGCTTAATTTTTGACTGACACCAGGCATTGTGTGAGATATTCGATACAAGAAGAAGGATCTTTCATTTGTTCGATACGAAATCAAAACTTGTTCAGCGATTAATTGCTGGCGAAAAAACTATGTTTTCGCCACCATTTCTGTAATTTTAACCAGCGTCTCAACAGCTTTTTCCATGGCGAAGACGGGGATAAACTCGTATTTTCCATGGCCATAATGTCCGCCAGTGAAGATGTTGGGGGTCGGCAAACCCATATAAGAAAGCTGGCTGCCGTCTGTCCCACCCCGAACCGGTTCGACCTTGGGTGTTATTCCAACTGCTTTTACTGCCTGGATTGCAATATCCATGATCTCGGGCTGTTTTTCAACCTGTTCGCGCATGTTGTAATACTGGTCATCAATTTTGATATCAATGATCTGATCGCCATACTTAAGATTGATGAAATCGACAGCCTGTGTGATCAACTGTTTTTTCTGTTCAAATTTCTCACGATCATGGTCACGGATGATGTAGGCCATGGATGCCTCTTCAACGGTGCCATTCAAGAGGTACAGGTGGAAAAAACCCTCATAATTCTCGGTAAATTCTGGTCTTTCAAAAACTGGCAGCAAGTCGTTCAGTTCCATGCTGATCAGAAGGGCATTGCGCATCTTCATCTTGGCTTTGCCGGGGTGCACATTGCGCCCATGGATGGTAAGCTGTGCATTGGCTGCGTTGAAGTTTTCATACTGCACCTCACCTACTTCACCGCCGTCGATGGTGTATGCAAAATCAGCCCCGAATTTCTGGACATCGAAGTGATCTACACCGTGACCGATTTCTTCATCAGGTGTGAAGCCAATCTTGATGGTGCCGTGTTTGATCTCTGGATGGTCAATCAGGTAAGCCATTGCTGTGATGATCTCTGCGATACCGGCTTTATCATCTGCCCCCAGCAAGGTGGTGCCATCGGTTGTGATCAGGGTCTTGCCAAGGTATTTATTGAGGTCAGGGAAATCCTCTGGCGACATGATAATATCTTTATCAGTATTTAATACCAGAGTGCGGCCGTCGTAGTCTTCCACGAATTGGGGATTGACATTCTTCCCTGAAAAATCAGGGCTGGTATCCATATGTGCCAGGAATCCAACCACAGGCACATTTGTTTTGTCGATGTTTGCGGGAAGGGTGGCCATGACATAGCCGTGTTCATCTATACCCGCATCAACAAGTCCCAGTTCCTTGAGCTCTTTTTCAAGTAATCTTGCCAGGTTGAATTGTTTGTGTGTGCTGGGGAAGGTCTCCGATGTGCGGTCGGATTCGGTATCGATTTTGATATAACGAATAAAGCGTTCAACAACTGGATGCATAAGAACCTCGTAATTAGTGAGTGGTGAATTGAATGTGGTCCCGATTTGTTCACCACAGATAGAATATTTATTTAGTAAGGACTAAAAGAAATTGTATCATACAGTCTTGCATATAAAATCTGTTATCAGCATGATTACGTAAAAAATGTCGAAGTTTTCTTGCGAAAAGCGATTTCCCTATGCCTGGAAATTAATTTTATTGCTTTTATCCTAATACCTTATATAATATATATTACAGATCACAATGATATTGAATGGAATACAGGAGAAGATCATGAAATCTAGCAGAAGAATGTTAGTATTGTTTATCATTGTCCCCCTTGTTTTTTGTCTATCAGCCTGTGCATCGAGTGAACCTGTAACAACGCCTGAAATTGATGAGCAGGAGCCAGTTGAAGCAGTTGAAACACAACCAGAAGAAACTGAGCTTGTTCCTCCGACTGTCACTGAAACGGATCCTTCTGATGCCTATCCCGCGGAAACACAGGAAGTGGTAGAGGCTGCTGAGACGGAAACGGAAGAATCATTGTTAAATCCGTTACCTGCTGACCCAATTGCCCAAACCATCCAGACCAATGACGGCGTTGAATTGACGGGATTTTTCTATCCTGCAGCAGAGATCGACGCCCCTTTACTTGTTCTATTCCACTGGGCACTTGGAGACCAGCGAGATTGGCTGGTAATCGCACCCTGGCTGCAGAACCGTGGTTACCAACCCGAGTTGCACGAAACGGCTTCACCCTGGCTGGACTCAAGCTGGTTTCCTGCAATGCCGGAGGACGTCTCGTTTAATGTGTTTACTTTTACTTTCAGGGGATGTGAAGGCGGTTGTCAACAATTCGACCGGGAAGGTTGGTTGTTGGATGTTGAAGCCGTTATGGACCATGTTGCCGCACTGGAAAACGTTGACTTATCACAATTGGCCGCGATTGGCGCAAGTATTGGATCGGATGGTGCAGCTTACGGCTGCCATTATTTCAATGAGGAGAACGGTGTATGCCAGGGTGCGCTTTCCAATTCGCCAGGTGGGTATCTAACCATCCCTTATCCGGATGAGGTGTCCAACCTGGGTAATGAGGATCCCCCGAAACTTGCCTGGTGTGTCTACAGCAGTGGGGATTCTAAATCGGCGAATGCTTGTGAAAACACCTCAGGGGACCATTACCAGACCACTGTCTACACAGATAGTGCCCATGGGATGGCCATGTTTGAGCCTACTCGTGACCCCAACCCGATGGAAATTATCATGGAGTTTCTCACTCAAATTGGCATCTGTGAAACTTGTCATTGAAGCTGAAGGGCATGTGGAATTTGAACTCCACATCTGAACTCAAGAATCATCGGACCGCTCTGTGGCTGGGTTTGGTGTTTGGTTTTTTGGCGATCGCTGCTGTGGTCACAGGTATCATACTGAAGCGCACCGGACAAACCGCACCCGTCTGGATCGGTGATTTGAAAGATCAGATGACCTATGAAGTGATCAATGTTTTCCCCCATGATACCGAAGCATTCACCCAGGGATTGATCTATCAGGATGGATTTTTGTATGAAAGCACCGGGCTGTATGGGGAATCATCGCTGCGTATGGTCGACCTTGAATCGGGAGAAGTGCTGCAGAAGATTGCGTTGAGTCCAGACTTTTTTGGGGAGGGATTGACCGCTTGGAAAGACTCATTGGTGCAGTTAACCTGGCGTGAGGGTACTGGCTATGTTTACGACCTGGTAGATTTCTCGCTGCAGGAACAATTCAGCTATGATACTGAAGGTTGGGGATTGACCCATGACGGGGGGCAGCTGATCATGAGTGATGGCACGTCAACACTTTATTTTCTCGACCCCGAGTCATTTCAGGTGAAGGATTCTGTAACGGTTACCTATCAGGGTAAGGCGATTGTACGTCTCAACGAATTGGAATATATCCAGGGTGAGGTCTATGCTAATATCTGGCAAACAGACGATATCGTGCGTATCAATCCCGAAAGCGGTCAGGTCACTGGTTGGATCGATTTGGGTGGAATCTTGCCGGCTGATGCAAACGCACGGGATACAGGGGTATTGAACGGTATTGCTTATGATCCTGTTACTGGCGGGTTGTTCATCACCGGTAAACGTTGGCCGAATATTTTCGAAATAAGATTGATACCCGCAACGCTAGATGAATGAAGGAGTAAATCTTAAACAAAAAAGCAGCCAAAGTGTGTATTGACTGCCTTTTCATGCTTTCTGGATGTAGATTATTTATTCTTTGATTTGCCTTCAATGATCTTCGATGGTTGT
>JAYELT010000033.1:0-17103 GCA_034717715.1 Chloroflexota bacterium
TCCTGCTTCTGAAATCATTAATCAGAAGCAATTTCGTTAAATGGTTTGACATGAGGGATAAAAGTCATTAAACTAAGATTAGCATCAAATTAGGTTATATTGATCCATGGAAATAGTTGTTAGAGATTGAAGGAGGTTCGATGACTGGTCAGAGTTATCAATTGACGATGCGCTCAGGGCCCACGCCGGGCAAGGTCTTTCCCTTAGAACAAGAAGAAGTTCGATTAGGCCGAGATCTGGCGAGTGATATCTCAATCAGTGATCCCGAGGTTTCCCGCCATCATGCACGTTTTTTTATGCAAGATGAGAACATATTTATGGAAGACCTGGGTTCAACGAATGGGAGCTTTCTTAATGGGCAACGGATCTCGAACCCGCAGCAATTGCGGCAGGGAGATGTGATCACCTTTGGAGAGAAGATCGTGATGGTCTTTGAGAAAACTATCTATGATCGGGATGCGACCGTGGTTTCCTCGCAGTCACCTCGCACTGTCCAAGCACAGTTTCAGGAAGCACAACCTGTACAAGAAGCCTATCAACCAGAACCTGAACCTGCGGTATATCAACAGCCGCAGCATTTACCAAGGATACCAGGTGAGAGTGGCGCCCAACCGCAAATGCAAAGAAGTCCAGCAAAGAAAACGAGTGGCCTACCAGCCTGGTTAATCATCCTGATTATCGCTATTGTTGTGATCGCTTGTGTCATCGCAGTTACACTGTGGTTTATGCCGGCATCATGGTGGTGTGCGATAACCTTTGATACGTTGGAGGGGTGCCCATTACCCTGAGTGTGAAATTAACTCAACGAACCCGTAGATAGCACTTCTATGGGTTCGTTAACAACCATAGTTCTTATTGTTTTCATTAAGGGGGGTTCTTAGAGTACAACCATGTCTACCAGTTATACATATTAAACACGCAAGCAAGTAAATAGGTAAATACCATTTGAGTTAACATATTTCAAATTCTTCACAAGTAGTATTAATGAGATATCTATGCCACAACGCGGTCGATAGACTTTTTGTTGCTTGTGCTATAATGACAAATCAAAAGAACAAGAGAGTTCATCTTAATAAGGTCAGTTAAATTTATGTTTAAAAAAATCTCTCAGCTTTTCGGTGGTGATCCTCATCAAAGGAAAGTTGAAACGTTACGAACAACTGTAGATCAGATCAATGCTCTCGAACCCAAATTCGAGGCGTTGAGTAATACAGCATTGGCTGCAAAAACGGAAGAATTCAAAAATCGATTGGCCAAGGGTGAAACCCTGGATGATCTGCTGGTTGAAGCATTTGCCACCGTTCGAGAGGTGAGTAAGCGCACCCTGGGACAGCGGCATTATGATGTGCAGTTGATCACAGGTATCACTTTGCATCGCGGTGAAATCGCTGAGATGAAGACAGGTGAGGGGAAAACACTTGCTGCTACAATGCCGCTTTATTTGAATGCGCTGGCAGGGCGGGGCGCTCACCTGGTGACGGTTAATGACTATCTGGCACGACGTGACGGTCGCTGGATGGGTACAATCTATCGTTTTCTTGGCCTTTCAGTAGGCATTTTGCAGATGGCTTCCAGAACAGAGCATGGGCGGAAAGCTTTTGTGTATGATCCTGCTCAGCGATCGCCGATTGAAGAACAAGACCAGCTTCGCATGGTCAACCGGCAGGCTGCCTATCGGGCGGATATCACCTACGGAACAAACAATGAATTTGGTTTTGATTACCTGCGCGACAATCTTGCTAAAAGTAAATCTGCCCGAGTGCAGCGCGGTCATAATTTTGCAATTATTGATGAGGTTGACAACATCCTGATCGATGAGGCGCGCACGCCATTGATCATTTCTGGGCCATCCCATGAAGACTCTGAGTGGTATGTTCGCATGGCGCAGATTGTTACTCAGCTGGTCCCGGAAGATTATGAGGTCAGTGAAAAGGACAGAACCGTTACCTTATCAGAGATCGGGCTGGCCCATGTTGAAGAACTCCTGGGGATGCCCCTACGCGACCCCGAGCGTCCTGAGGACATCACCCCGGAACAAGCTCGGTTGTTGGGATTTCTTGAGCAAGCGCTGCGAGCGGAGTTCCTATTCCACAGGAATAAAGATTATATCGTTCAGAGTAATGAGGTTGTGATCGTGGATGAGTTCACCGGTCGCTTGATGCCCGGACGCCGCTGGTCGGACGGCCTTCACCAGGCTGTTGAAGCTAAAGAAGGTGCCAGGGTGCAGGCTGAAAATGTGACCTACGCTACCATCACGATCCAGAATTACTTCCGTTTATACGAGAAACTGGCAGGGATGACGGGTACAGCTCTTACAGAGGCAGAGGAATTCTTTAAGATCTACAGCCTGGAGGTGCTGCCAATTCCGACTCACCTGGCCTACCGGGCGATGGGTGATACACCAGAATTGATCAGGGCTGACGACCGGGATGACTCTGGCTATAAATATACTTATTATCACTACCCGAATGATGACAATAATCTCCCGGTATTTTGGGACCGAAAGGATTATCCGGATATTGTCTTTCGTTCCATCGAAGCAAAACTACGAGCTATTGTCAGGGAGATTATCTATTTCCATGTTATAGGCAGACCGCAATTGGTGGGGACAACATCGGTTGAAAATTCTGAGCGTCTTTCAGAGCGGTTAAGTGCTTCCAGCATTCGACATCTACTTGAAGTTCTATTGATCCGTAGAGCGTATATTGACTATCACAAGCTCAATGAAAAGGATGTTTTGTCTACGCCGGAGTTGGATCAACTTTACAAACCGTTGGTTCAATTACGCAGCCCTGAGATGCGGCGTTTGGCGCGTGAATTTGGATTGACATCACTCAGTCTATTAGATGAAACCAATCAAAAGACTTTGAGAGATATATTTAACCTGACAGCAGAAGATTGGCCTCGGTTAGACTCAGTGATCAAAGGTGGTGTGAGGCACCAGGTATTGAACGCTCGCAAGCATACAGAAGAATCAAAGATCATTGCTGACGCAGGTGCCTTTGGCGCAGTCACAATTGCAACCAACATGGCGGGTCGTGGCGTGGATATTAAATTGGGCGGAGAGCTGTCTGAGGACCAGTTATCTAATATCAACCGCCTTCTCGCAGAGACGGATATAGATGACTCCTATAACATGCGCATGCAGGACCGTCTAAAAAGCCTGGAAGCCCTGCCAGTAGAATCTTATGGAGAGTATGCTGAAGATGTGAACGCTTTCTTTAAATATATGGCGGAGATGCGACGTGTACGTGAGTTAGGAGGATTGCACGTGATTGGCTCCGAGCGACATGAAGCACGTCGGATAGATAACCAGCTGCGCGGGCGTGCAGCACGCCAGGGAGATCCTGGTTCATCTCGTTTCTACCTTTCACTGGATGATGACCTGATGCGGTTGTTTGGAGGTACACAGGTTGAAGGCTTGCTATCCCGTCTAAAAATAGATGAAGGTGTTCCCATCGAAAGCGGCATCATCGGAAGGTTGGTGGAATCTTCCCAGACGCGTGTAGAGGGAGCGAATTTTGATGTGCGCAAGCACCTTTTGGAATATGATGATGTGCTGAATTCCCAAAGGGAGAGGATTTACCAGCAGCGTGAGCGTATTTTCGATAAGGAAGACTTACGTGAAGATGTTACGGAAATGCTGCGCACTGAAGTCAGCCGACGCATTGAAGAAGGGCTTCAGGATGAAGAGGGGCCCTGGAAATTGCTGGCATATTTAGAAGATACGCAGCCTCCAATTGATATGGGGAATGTGACTCACCCTTCCTACACCTTGAAATTGATGATAGATCAGGTAGGCTCATCGGAATCGGAAAGCGATTTATCAAAGAAATTGCTCGATTTGGCTTCGGATGCTCTGGACACCTGGCATGTCCACCTGCGAAACTGGGCACAGATCTTGATTGACCGATCGGAGATGAATTTTGAATCTCAGGTCGCTGATCGTACAGAAGTACTGGATAACTTTGTGGATGGATTGGAATTTGCTGAATCGGATCAGCAGGTTGGTATTCGCAACCAGCTATCTGGACTGGTGCATCTCCCATTACGTCTTTCTGATGAAACGGTCAGCGGATTAAAAGAAGGAATGCCGGCCGCACGGGAGGAAATCCGGGTTCAAATCCATAGAACACTGAAACAGATCTTTGTCCGTCGATTAATCCTCACATTTGAGCGTCGACTGAACGACAACTGGAAATTAAAGGCGGCTGATTATCTAGAGCATTCCTGGGATAAGATCCAGGATATGTTGATGACCCGAGTGAAGGACACATTGGGACGTCGACGTGAGTACCTTTTAGGAGACTCTGGTGAGATAGCCAAAGACCTGCAGGAAAATCGTGACTTGATGACAGCGGCAATTCAAGATCCTGGTGCATTGCTGCACCTGTTGATAATGATGACCCAGGGTAAGGTAATCACTTTTGATGATCGCACACACCGGCGTAAGATGAAAGCCACCATGAGATTGACTTATATCTTTCTGGCTGCCCAGCAGATGGAAGATCAGACTTTGGAAGAGATTCAAGAGGATATTCTCAGCCATCTTGAAACTGCTCAGGATAAACTTGGTAGAATTTGGGGGCAGGCGGAATTGGAGCGATTGGATAAAGCTGGGCATACTCTTGCCAACCTATCAGAAAATTGGCAGCGACGTTTTTCAGACAGGATTGGCAAAGAGTCTTTCGAAAAGATCAAGGGCCAGCCCCTAAACCAATTATCACCAGCCGATCATGAAATCACCGTGATTGGCATGGGCAGTTTTGCTCAGAACCGGCTCTATCGTGATCTGCTGCTTTCTAAGATCTCTGAGTTGTGGGTGGAATACCTGACGAATGTAGAAGCTTTGCGCGTATCAGTCAAGATGGAGGCTTACGGTCAGAGAGATCCATTAGTGGCGTATAAAGGTCAGGCAAGTGAAATGTTCACGAACCTGTTGTCGGATATCCGTGCAGGTGTGATAAGCAAGATGTTCCGTGCCCGTCTCGTGAGTGGTGATGCACTTAAGAAGATCAAGGAAACCGCACGTCAAAATCAAGTGCAGCCGGCGAGCAGCTCGCGTAAACGTCACAAGAAAAAAAGCAGGAAACGTCATTAATTCATTCGCAATATTACGCAACGAATTTGGAAGGTGATATGCATATTCTGGTAACAAATGATGATGGAGTTCGTGCACCAGGATTGCTTGTGTTAGCGCAAGCTGTTCGAAAATTGACCGATAAAGTAACGATCCTGGCACCGGATCACAATTGGTCTGCTTCTGGTCATGTCAAGACGCTTCACCGCCCCTTGAGGGTTAATGAGGTTCATTTGGAGGACGGTACAACAGCATGGGCAAGTGATGGTGCGCCTTCTGATTGTGTTGCCCTGGCACTGTTGGGATTTGTCCCGGAAAAGATAGACCTCGTCCTTTCAGGAATCAACCCGAATGCGAATATTGGTCATGATGTGACTTATTCCGGCACAGTCACAGCTGCTATGGAGGCAGCTATTTGGGGTGTTCCTGGTATCGCGGTTTCATTGGATCAACCAGAAGACCTTGTTGGTTCAGTTGACTATCAACCTGCAGCCGAAGCAGTTCGCAGGATCATCGAATGGTTATGGGCTTGTGGGGAAATGCCGCGGGATATGATTTTTAATGTCAACGTTCCTTATGGATCAATCGATGATCTCAATGGTTTTCGCATCACCCGGCAAGGGATGCGAATCTATCGGGATGAATTGGTTCGGAGGGTAGACCCGCGTGGAAAGCCATATTATTGGATAGGCGGAAAGGCTCCCACAGGCGTGGAGGAGCCTGGCACAGATTTTGGTGCACTCCTGGCTGGACATGTTTCAATTACTCCCCTTCAACTTGATTTGACCAGTCCGACATTGCAATCATGGTTGGAAACACGTGGATTTGAGAAGGAATTAACATCACCTTGATGTTGGATTGATTCTTTAAGGTTGAATATCGATTTTTCTCTTGACAAAGAAAATGTAGTTGGTATAATCCTCCCTTGTGCTTATCACAAAGATCTTGTTCCGATGCGAGCAGATCCATAAAAAATGAATATTGTCAGGATTTTAAAGATCTGAAGTTTGAGTATTAGAGAATCCAGGGAAACTTGAAAATTTCTATTGACTCACTTCAGTGAATGTAGTAGGATTACACTCCCTATGAAATATAGGTTGATCTCACTTGAAAGAATGAGTAGATCCTTTAAAATCTAAGAAGCACAGCGAAAGCACCAAAATCAGCTCGTTATAATATACAGTGATAACAGGCAGCCGATGTTGGAAAAACGGCATCAGCACCTGAGTTAGAGTGTGTCAATTTAGAGTGATGACCACTTGACATCAATTGTGATAATGAGTAGAATCAAGCTCTCGCAACGTGAGATAGAACTTTAACAACTGAATAGTGATAGGAAGATGACAAACCTCGTCAATGAAAGTAGATCGAATCAGATCTAACTAATCCGCTCAAAAAGAAACATACACCTTTTTAGGTGATAAATATTATGCGGAGAGTTTGATCCTGGCTCAGGATGAACGTTGGCGGCGTGCTTAATACATGCAAGTCGAACGAAGAGATTAGAGTAGCAATACTTTGATAACTCTTAGTGGCGAACGGGTGAGTAACGCGTTGGTGACCTGCCCCAAAGAAAGGGATAACAGTTCGAAAGGACTGCTAATACCTGATGTGATCGTTTGGTTTAGAAGCCTTATGATTAAAGGAGCTTGCTCCGCTTTGGGAGGGGCCTGCGTACCATCAGCTAGTTGGTAGGGTAATGGCTTACCAAGGCTATGACGGTTAGGGGACCTGAGAGGGTGACCCCCCACAATGGAACTGAAACACGGTCCATACACCTACGGGTGGCAGCAGTAGGGAATATTGGTAATGTGCGAAAGCGTGAACCAGCAACGCCGCGTGTGCGATGAAGGCCTTCGGGTTGTAAAGCACTTTTCGGGAGGAAGAGGAAGGACTGTACTCCCGGAATAAGTCTCGGCTAACTACGTGCCAGCAGCCGCGGTAATACGTAGGAGGCAAACGTTATCCGGATTTACTGGGCGTAAAGCGCGTGTAGGCGGTTTGATAAGTTGGACGTGAAAGCTCCCGGCTCAACTGGGAGATGTCGTTCAATACTGTCAGACTTGAGGATGGTAGAGGGAGGTGGAATTCCGGGTGTAGTGGTGAAATGCGCAGATATCCGGAGGAACACCAGTGGCGAAGGCGGCCTCCTGGACCACTCCTGACGCTCAGACGCGAAAGCTAGGGTAGCAAACGGGATTAGAGACCCCGGTAGTCCTAGCCGTAAACGATGTGAACTTGGCGTCGGTGGGATTAAACCCATCGGTGTCGAAGCTAACGCGATAAGTTCACCGCCTGAGGATTACGGCCGCAAGGTTAAAACTCAAAGGAATTGACGGGGACCCGCACAAGCAGCGGAGCGTGTGGTTTAATTCGTTGCTACACGCAGAACCTTACCTGGGTTTGACATATAGGTGGTAGGAAGCTGAAAAGTAACCGACCCTTCGGGGAGCCTATACAGGTGTTGCATGGCTGTCGTCAGCTCGTGTCGTGAGATGTTCGGTTAAGTCCGCTAACGAGCGCAACCCTCGCCGTATGTTATATGTGTCATACGGGACTGCCGGTAAAAAGCCGGAGGAAGGTGGGGATGATGTCAAGTCAGCATGACCCTTATATCCAGGGCTACACACACGCTACAATGGTCTGTACAATGGGTAGCCAAGCCGCGAGGCGGAGCCAATCCTGAAAGCAGGCCTCAGTTCAGATTGCAGTCTGCAACTCGACTGCATGAAGCCGGAGTTGCTAGTAACCGCAGGTCAGCAATACTGCGGTGAATACGTTCCCGGGTCTTGTACACACCGCCCGTCACGTCATGGAAGCTGGCAACGCCTGAAGCCGGTATCCTAACCCTCACGGGAAGGAGCTGTCTAAGGCGAGGTCGGTGACTGGGACGAAGTCGTAACAAGGTAGGTGTACCGGAAGGTGCGCCTGGATCACCTCCTTTCTATGGAGAACTTACCAAAGGGTCTACGGACCCTGAGGTCACTCCAAACAAAAGGTGCCTTTCCAGCGGTGGAAGGCATGCATTGAACGAAGGTGGAAACCTTCCTGTCACTCTTCAGCTGTTGAAGTTGAATTATCTCGGGCTATTAGCTCAGCTTGGTTAGAGCGCGCCTCTGATAAGGGCGAGGTCTCTGGTTCGAGTCCAGAATGGCCCACTGTGCCCGCTAAGTAGGGCGCATCCTGCTGGGGATGTAGCTTAGTTGGGAGAGCGCCGCCTTTGCAAGGCGGAGGTCGTGGGTTCGAGTCCCATCATCTCCATTAGCTGGGCTTCAAAACTCAGACATGGATCGGTTGACATGAGATGGTTGCTGCTGATCAAAGTAGAAATTGACAGCAACCATCGCCGGTCAACCGGCGTGTGTTGGCTAAAAAGCCAACCTGTACCTTACCAATTGAATAATTATGACATCAAATTGTAGGCTGAAATCTAATAATGATTTCAATTTTTAGCAAGTGTATGCAAGAAAACAAGATGCATTACGAAAAAGCATCGATTTCTCCGCATCACGTGTGAAGCTACTAAGAGCTTACGGTGGATGCCTTGGCGATAAGTGCCGATGAAGGACGTGGGACACTGCGATAAGCCTCGGGAAGCTGTGAACAAGCGACGATCCGAGGATCTCCGAATTGGGAAACCAGCCGTTGCGAACCAACGGCATCATACGTTGAATACATAGGCGTATGAAGGGAACCTGGGGAACTGAAACATCTAAGTACCCAGAGGAAAAGAAACAATTCCCCTAGTAGTGGCGAGCGAACGGGGATGAGCCCAAACCGACGTAGTTTACTGCGTCGGGGTTGTAGGGTCTGGCATATGAGAGTGATAAATTGAGAGGTTAGTAGAATGGTATGGAATAGCCAACCACAGAAGGTGAAAGTCCTGTAAATGAAAACCGATCAACTCTCGCTGGATACCTGAGTACTACCGGGCACGCTAATCCGGTAGGAAGCTAGGAAGTCCACTTTCTAAGGCTAAATACACTTATCGACCGATAGTGAACTAGTACCGTGAGGGAAAGGTGAAAAGTACCCCTGTTAGGGGAGTGAAAAGAACCTGAAACCGTAAGCTTACAAGCAGTCGAAGGGCTATGATAGGTTGGTGCTATGGCGAAAGCCTGTGCGCACTATTAGGCCTGACGGCGTGCCTTTTGGAGAATGAGCCTGCGAGTTAATCTCTGTGGCAAGGTTAAGGGAGTAACACCCGGAGCCGGAGCGAAAGCGAGTCTGAATAGGGCGACAGTCGCAGGGATTAGACACGAAACCAAGTGAGCTAACCATGGCCAGGTTGAAGCGGGTCTAAACGCCCGTGGAGGACCGAACCCACTAATGCTGCAAAATTAGGGGATGAGCTGTGGTTAGAGGTGATATGCCAAACGAACTTGGAGATAGCTTGTTCTCCCCGAAATAGCTTTAGGGCTAGCGTCATATGTTAAATAACGGAGGTAGAGCACTGAATGGGCTCGGGGGCTTACTGCTTACCAAACCCAATCAAACTCCGAATGCCGTTATTCTATAGTGTGGCAGTCGGACTCCGGGAGATGAGTTTCGGGGTCAAAAGGGAAAGAGCCCAGACCATCGGCTAAGGTCCCCAAATTCAAGCTAAGTGGGAAACGATGTGAGGTTACTGAAACAACCAGGAGGTTAGCTTAGAAGCAGCTATCCTTTAAAGAGTGCGTAATAGCTCACTGGTCGAGTGATCTTGCGCGGAAAATTTAACGGGGCTAAGCTTGGTACCGAAGCCATGGGTTCTAGATTTATCTAGAGCGGTAGGGGAGCGTTCTGTCAGCGTTGAAGGTTGACCGTAAGGACAGCTGGAGTGGACAGAAGTGAGAATGCAGGCATGAGTAGCGTAAAACACGTGAGAACCGTGTTCACCGTATGTCTAAGGTTTCCGACGCCAGGTCGTTCCGCGTCGGGTTAGTCGGGGCCTTAGCCGAGGCCGAGAGGCGTAGGCGATGGATAACCGGTCAACATTCCGGTACCACTTAAAATGAGCGATGGAGGGACGCATAGAGGTAGGCCAGCCTGAGATTGGAAGTTCAGGTGAACCATGTGTCAGACGTTGAAGCCCATAGGAAAATCCGTGGGCTGAGTTGAGACATGGTTGCGAGTCTATAAGACGTAAGTGAGCTGACCCTTAGTGCCAAGAAAAGCTTCTAAGTGTTGATTTTTAAGTGCCCGTACCGCAATCCGACACAGGTAGACGGGTAGAATATACCAAGGTGAACGGGAGAACCTTCGTTAAGGAACTAGGCAATTTGGCCTCGTAACTTCGGGATAAGAGGTGCCCTTTAATGTGAGAATTTATTCGAGCGTTGGAGGGTCGCAGTGAAATGGCTCAAGGGACTGGTTAACAAAACCACAGGTCTCTGCAAAACCGTAAGGTGACGTATAGGGGCTGACACCTGCCCAGTGCCGGAAGGTTAAAGAGAGAGGTTAGCGCAAGCAAAGCTTTGAACTGAAGCCCCGGTGAACGGCGGCCGTAACTATAACGGTCCTAAGGTAGCGAAATTCCTTGTCGGGTAAGTTCCGACCCGCACGAATGGTGTAACAACTTGAGCAGTGTCTCAACGAGGGACCCGGCGAAATTGAAATGGCTGTGAAGATGCGGCCTACCCGCAGTAGGACAAAAAGACCCCGTGGAGCTTTACTGCAGCTTGATATTGAGTTTGGACATTATTTGTGGAGAATAGGTGGGAGGCTATGAAGCCAGGGCGCTAGCCTTGGTGGAGCCATCAGTGAAATACCACCCTGGTAATGTTTAGGCCCTAACCCATGACCGTTATCCGGCGTGGGGACAGTGTCAGGTGGGCAGTTTGACTGGGGCGGTCGCCTCCTAAAGAGTAACGGAGGCGCCCAAAGGTTCCCTCAGGCTGAATGGAAACCAGCCATTGAGTGTAAAGGCACAAGGGAGCTTGACTGCAAGACCAACGCGTCGAGCAGAGACGAAAGTCGGGCTTAGTGATCCCACGCTTCTGTGTGGAAAGGGCGTGGCTCATCGGATAAAAGCTACCCCGGGGATAACAGGCTAGTCAGGTCCAAGAGTCCATATCGACGACCTGGCTCGGCACCTCGATGTCGGCTCATCGCATCCTGGGGCTGAATAAGGTCCCAAGGGTCGGGCTGTTCGCCCGTTAAAGCGGTACGCGAGCTGGGTTCAGACCGTCGTGAGACAGGTCGGTCTCTATCCACTGTGGGCGTAAGGGATTTGAGGAGAGCTGCTCCTAGTACGAGAGGACCGGAGTGGACAGACCTCTAGTGTTCCAGTTGTCGTTCCAACGGCATCGCTGGGTAGCTACGTCTGGCAGAGATAACCGCTGAAAGCATCTAAGTGGGAAACTCGCTTCAAGATTAGATCCCTGTAATCCAGTAAATGGAGTAAGATCGCAGGTAGACCACCTGCTTGATAGGCAGTAAGTGTAAGCGTAGCAATACGTTAAGCTAAACTGTACTAATGATCGAGGGCTTCACCGTGATGTGGAGAACTCGTTGCTTTTTCACCTCGTTTTTTGTCATGATTATTCATAGGTATTTTTAACAATCTTATATAGAAATTTGTCCTTTGGTGATTGGAGCGGCGAGGACACACCCGGTAACATCCCGAACCCGGCCGTTAAGCTCGCCAGCGCTGATGGTACTTGGGGGGCGACCCCCCGGGAGAGTAGGTCATTGCCAAAGGACTTTTTCACTTAAAGGCAGAAAATTTGGTTGTCCAGTCACTGGATATTCGAAACCTGCAATTATTCAAAAATTCAAGTATAATTCAATCCAGTGCATGACTGTTCTTAACCTGTCAGTCTGCCTGAAATTCGGCCAGGGTTTACGGGTGCACTTTTCCCAATCCATGGTTGTTTCTGTATATCACCCTTTTGAAGGGAGGTGAGGGTTTTGACACGTGTGGTTTTACGATCTAATGAGTCACAAGAACATCTGCTTCGACGTTTTCGAAAGCAGGTTGTAAAAGATGGTGTGTTAAGTACACTTCGCAAGAAACGCTGGTTCATCTCGAAGAGTGAACGTCGGCGTATTGAAAAGAAAAAAGCTATCCGGCGTTCCCGAAGACCGAAATAATACTGGAACGCTGCAGAAGCAGGAGCAGTTTTAGGAGGTTTTATGGCAAAAGAAGACGACAAAATAACGGTTGAGGGCAAAGTAATTGAAGCCTTGCCCGGTACACAGTTCAAGGTCGAGTTGGAAAATGGATCGGAGATCCTGGCTTATCTCTCTGGTAAGATGCGTCGGTACTACATTCGTATTTTATTAGGGGACCGGGTGAGATTGGAAATTTCCCCCTATGACCTCACACGTGGACGTATCGTTTATCGTTATCGTCGACATTCAGCCAGACCGAAAGCTTCTTGATCTATTAAGAAAATTATTCAGATTAAAATCCTGCTTTAGCAGGATTTTTTTGTTTCCGATCTTGATCTAAGGTAAAATGGGAAAATGGTTGCTGTTTTGAATCCAAGGGATCCCACAGGGCACATCCGACCATTGGACTTGTCTGCCGATCTGAATCGGGTGGCAGATTTGGTTGAAATTTGTTTCCCAATCCATCGTGATCCAGATGGCCAAACTTATGTACGTGAGATGCGGAAAGCTGCGAGAGATTACAATCTAATGGGTTGGCTCTCACAACTGGATGACATTGGCAAGAAAAAACCTGCTGGTTTTGTTTGGGATGATGATGGGCACGTCATTGGCAACTTGAGTTTGATCCCTTTCCAAAATGCTAAAAAACGCATTGATCTCCTAGCAAACGTGGCAGTCCATCCACAACACCGCCGCAAAGGGATCGCACGTGCATTGACCATCCATGCTTTGAAGCATCTTCGCAGGTATGGTGAGTCTGATGTATGGTTGCAGGTGCGCCATGATAACTCATCAGCTCTTAACCTTTACCGTTCATTGGGATTTTCCGACCGGGCTGTCCGCACGAATTGGCGCATCAAACCCTTTGAATTTCGTCAAATAAGTTATTCGGAATCGCATCCATGTAAACTCAGGCATCGTCTTAAGGAGGATTGGAACAAGCAGCAAGGTTGGTTGAATCGCACATATCCTCAAGAGATACGCTGGAACCTTCCGATTAATTTTCATCGACTGGCCCCCGGGCTGCTCCAATCAGTATCCAATTTCTTGGACAGTGTTTTTCTCAGGCAGTGGGGGATTGAGGTTGATGGAGAAACTTTGGGATGGATCACATGGCAGAAAACCAAGATGTATGCAAATAATCTTTGGCTGGCTTTCCCTGAAGATCTGGAGCACATTCTTCTGCCAGTTGCATTGGGAAAGACGGTCAAACAACTAAGCAGGCGGCAAGTGATTTCGGTTGATTATCCATTTGGACGCTTTCAGGAAGGGTTTACTACACTTGGCTTTGACCATTTTCGTACATTGATCTGGATGAGGCGCCGGTTATAATAAAAATGCAGCCTCTTCTGGCTGCACTTGATGTTTTAATTTAGCAAAAGGTTGGAAATGTCTACAGTTCTTCATCCAGTACCAGGTCAGCCAGGTCAAGGAATTCCTGCCACTCTTCTTTGAAGAAGTGCAGCGTAACATTATTCAGTTCGAGGTGATATGTCGTTTCCCCATCCGGTTCTTCTGCCTTCCAGGCGAGAAAATTATCTGTTTCAGCAATTGTGGTTGTGGTGGGTTCATTTGAGTCGTCCATATTGTCTCCTTCGATAATTTTTAATAATTTTCGATAGTAACTATAGCACATTAAGCGAGTCTCTAAAAGAAGAGACCAGGTTGTGATGGGGAAGTGAAATCAAGAACACAATTTGCGCAAGATTACTTTTCGGTTTCGTCCTGATGCGGATTTGGTCGGGATTTCTCAGCTTTCGGATCAATCCGCCTATTCATCAGTTTTTTCCATTGCGTTTTGATCCATTGAATGAATTTACCCCATTGATCAACTAAATAAGCAGTCCATTTCTGTTTTTCAACGGGTTTTTCCACCTCCACCTCCACCCATGGATCCTGGTCATTTAATTTTTTAATGATGTAATTCAGGAATAAATTAAAGCTTGCCATAACAGGTGCAGCGATGATGATCCCTACGAAACCAAATAGCTGCACACCGATCAAAGCACCGATCAGTACTAAAGCTGGATGAACTCGTAAATTTTCCGACATCACTTTTGTTCTGAGGATGTTATCAATGATAGTATTGAAAACCATTGAAACACCTAACACGATGATCATATAGATCCCGGGTGCAATACCAAAGGGAATATTTAATTGGAACAGGGCTACCAGTCCAAATGAGATCCATGTAATCCATGCACCAACATAGGGTATCAATTGCCCAACAGCAGCGATGAGCGCTAAACCAAAGAAGAATTGTAAACCCAGCACACCCAATACAACTGTGTAAATGATCAATGAAAATAGAACCACCAGGATCTCACCCCGCATGAATCCATTCCAAATCCGATTCAATTCAATACCGATGTGATTGAAGTCATTGGTGTACCTGGGAATAGTTATATTGAGCAATTGGCTTCGAATGCCTTCGGATTCTTCTAACAAGAAATATGAAACCAGTAAGATCAGAATTAACCAGGAGATGATGCTTGCCGCACCGGCAGCGATTGAACTGGCTAAAGATCCTAATTGACCTAATACTGGCTGGATGGCGCCCACGACCTGGTTGGTAATTTCATCCCAGTTTAATCCGGACAGTGAAAACGAAAACGGCCCAATCCGGTAGGTTTGTTCCGTAATCTGTGCAACGAGATCCGGGAGCTTGTCGATATTATTATCAATAAACTGGATCAGGTTTTGAACTTGCTCCACCAGGGCAATTCCCCCCCAGGTGATCAAACCTAATATCGCCAGAACCAATATGATGTAGATCAATGTCACTGAAACACGCCAGGGCATCTTGATCTTTTCTTGGATAAATTTCGCGATGGGGTGGATCAGGTAAGCCAGGATAAATGCGGAGATTATTGGTCCAAGGAAATTTTGAAATTGAACCAGCAGCCAGATGGCCAGGCCTACCAAAACCAGTCCGAACACCAGTTTGGTGGTCCAGTTCCAATTCGGTGATTCTTGATTGACAGAGTTATTTTCTGGGTTTGTATTATTCAAAGTTACAATTTATCTTTCTGATTTCACGAGATTTCTAAACATCAATCAACTGTTATTACCTATATATGTTTATAATTATACAATATTGTCGTTTATTTTTGAATAAAACCGCAAGAGAAATCCACGCCATCATGGATCGGTTCTGATTTAATTCGACCTGTTTGGTCAAGAAGGGAGATTTTATGCCTAAGATTGTGTTTTTGGGTGCTGGCAGCACGGTTTTCGCGATGAATCTGTTAACAGATATCCTCAGCTTCCCAGAATTAGCGAATTCAACCATAGCCCTGCATGATATCAATGCTCAACGACTTGAAACCACATATGTTGTGGGACGGCGTCTTGCCAAATCCCTCGGAGCCCACCCCAAGATCGAAGCCCATCTCGATCGACGTGCTGCACTGGATGGGGCCGATTATGCTATTGGCATGTTCCAGGTGGGCGGTTACGATCCGGCCACACTGGTTGATTTCGATGTCCCAAAGGAATTTGGCATACAGCAGACCATCGCTGATACCCTTGGGATAGGTGGGATCATGCGTGGGTTGCGAACGATTCCCGTTTACCTGGACATGTGTCGTGATATGGCTGAATTATGCCCCCAAGTTTTCTTGCTCAATTATGTCAACCCGATGGCCATGGTCACCTGGGCGATAAACCAGGCGACGGAAATCAAAACAGTTGGTCTATGCCATTCTGTACAGGGAACAGCCAGAAAATTGGCGTGGTTGATAGGTATCCCTTTTGACGAGATCCAGTATCTTTGTGCTGGTATTAATCATATGGCTTTCTATTTACGTTTTGAACGGGATGGAAAAAACCTGTATCCCTTGATCCAGAAGGTAATAGATGAAGGCCGTGTCCCGGAAGGAGATCGCGTACGGTTTGATATGTTCAAGCGATTAGGTTATTTTGTAACAGAATCGAGCGAGCATTTTGCTGAATACACACCCTGGTTCATCAAACGCGATCGTCCAGATCTGATTGACACCTTCAACATTCCTTTAGATGAATATCTCCGCCGCTGTCAAGTGCAAATAGCAGGTTGGGAACTAATGCGAAAAAGGATTGAAGACCCTTCGGTCCAGGTCGACCAACAGACGTTTGCCAATTGCCTTGTGGAGGCAGGTGCTTCCGTACATGAAATCGAGATGATTGACCAGATGTTGGATGGGTTAGAGGATCCTGTGTTATCTCATGAATATGGTGCTTATATCATTCATTCCATGGAGACAGGTCAACCTCGTGTTGTGTATGGCAATGTAATGAATGAAGGGTTAATTGAGAACCTGCCTAAAGAGAGTTGTGTGGAAGTACCTTGCCTGGTGGATAAGAACGGCCTTCAGCCAACCCATGTTGGTTGTTTACCATTGCACCTGGCAGGGTTGATCCAGACCAATATCAATGTTCAGGCGCTGACCGTAGAATCAGCGCTGACTCTTAAGCGTGAACATATCTATCATGCCGCCATGCTGGATCCGCATACTGCTGCGGAGCTCGACCTGGAACAAATTTGGGCACTTGTGGATGCGATGATTGAATCTCACGGCAATTGGCTGCCTAAATATATTGGGTGATATGTTGGAAGTTACGAAGCTAGGGATGATACTGATTGCATGATAAAATTTAAGAGACATTCAGTAATTGGATTAAGGAGCAAAAAATGGCTAAGAAACGCACAATATTCAACTGGCAGTTTTACTTTGGCTTTGTACTCATCGTGACTGGCGGCCTTTTCCTTGCAGATCAGTTATTAGATGTTGAGATCATGCCTTATTTTTGGCCTCTATTGATCATCCTTCTAGGTGTGACCTTCTTTGTCGGGATGGTTGCAGCAGGAAAACGTGGTTCAGGTTTGGCTATTCCAGGTGCTGTGATCACCATGCTTGGTATATTGCTATTCATTCAAAACACCTTCA
>JAYELT010000034.1:0-4682 GCA_034717715.1 Chloroflexota bacterium
CATTCTGCTTGAAGGCGCTATACGCCTGTTCCAATCATGGGCGAAATCACATTGCCAGACATCGAAATTAACACTAATGGCGGTTTATTTCACCTCTTGTCAACGCTTGAATTCGCCCCTTATCAAACTTATATCTATCTATTGCAATCGCATAGCCCATGATTTGATTCGTTAGTATTGTCCAATATACCTTTGCCAAATTTTCTCATCACAGCAAAGATTCGGGGAGGATACTGAAATTTTCATCCCGGAAATTAGCTAATAGGTAATCTCACCAAACCAATTTCGGGTTAATCGATTGACCTAATTTTCCAACTCTGTGGGGAAAAAGTCTAAAAAAGAATTAAAAAAGTCACGAAATCTACATAATATGTGCATCCGGAAGAGGTGTTGCAGCATCAACCATAAGCGGACATTAAATTATATAACCTCCTTTGGTGCCTATGATAGTACATAATTAATAAGAGGGCACTTCCCCGCAGCTTGCTGCGGGGATAAGGATTTCAAAGATTTTGGTTTTACTTATTAGGCATTTTGAAGATTAGGTTGATAGGCTAAGGCAGATAAATAATGAAGAATTTATCGAGAAAAAATAAAAAGGAAATCATGAATAGTTTGAGATTTTATATGTGGTAACAAATGTGTTAACGACCTTTGTGTAGGGTTCTAAGTATTTTGATGATATTTAAACTAATAAAACACATGTGGATTTAGAAGAAAGAAGAAAACTGTAGTTAGGATGTCGGGAATCATCGGTAATTTTCATTTTATTGTCACAAAGATTATTAAACTCCACTCGATTATTGGTGTTTCATGGAGAATGGATGTACCTAAAAATCTTATCTAAAACTTTTACTTATTTATTGATCGTCGGTGTGTTATTTTCAACAACCAGCCCACTTACAGCCACAGCTCAACCTCCTGATCCACAGCGTTTAGAAGCTGTCGATCCGCAAGTCTTAGCAGAGATCGAAGATAATGGCAGCACGAGCTACTGGATTGATTTTGAGAGTTCGCCGTACCTGGATAAGGCTTACGCGATGGATTGGTCTGAGCGAGGCTGGTATGTTTATGATCAACTCAGCAAAGCCGCAAATGCCGCACAGGCAAACGTAACCCAATATTTGAACAGTGCGGGTGTGAGTTATGAATCCTTCTGGATCAAGAACACGATCCTGGTTACACGTTCAGACCTGAATGTAATATATGGATTGTTAGGCTTCCATGATGTAAAAAGCATTCGCTCTCGCAAGGAATTTATCTTATATGAACCGGATACCAGCGCTGCTGTTATGGGTAATTCTGTCCATGCTATCGAGCCTAACCTCTCGCATGTGAACGTAGATGACGTATGGGCATTGGGCTACACCGGTGAAGGGATGGTGGTAGCCAGCATAGATACCGGTGTGCGATACACGCATGATGCTCTAACCGAACAATACCGTGGAAATGATGGCGGGACCTATGATCATAATTACAGCTGGTGGGATGGTCTTGGTATATATGATGTTCCCACTGATACCCACAGCCACGGCACACACACCATGGGAACCATGGTCGGTGATGACGGTGGAGCTAATCAAATCGGTATGGCACCTGGTGCGGAGTGGATGTCTTGTCGTGGATGCGACACAAGCGGTTGTCCAGATTCTGCTTTGTTGAGCTGCGCTCAATTTATGGCGGCACCGACGACACTTGACGGGACAGATCCCAATCCAGATATGCGTCCAAATGTGGTCAACAACTCATGAGGTGACTGTTCTCAATCCTATAATGGTTGGTACCAGGCCGTGGTCGATGCCTGGCAAGCGGCTGGCATTTATCCTGTGTTTTCAAATGGCAATGCAGGCAATTGTGGCTACTCATATCCTCCCGGTTTGATTACTGTTGGCAACCCTGCCCGGTATGGGAATGTTTCTGGTGTCGGTGCATCCGGAACAGATAATGGTGAGTATGCGACCTTTTCAAACTGGGGGCCTACAGATAACCCAGATACAGTCAATCCCACCGATGGATTTGATACCATGAAACCCCAGGTGATCGCACCAGGATCGAGTATTCGCTCTTCAACACCAGGCAGCGATTCAGATTATCAAGATGGTTGGAGCGGCACCTCGATGGCTGCACCACACGTCACCAGCCTGGTGGCGTTGATCTGGCAGGCAGGCTCCTGTCTAATCGGCGATTACGCTGCAACCGAAAACCTGATTGAGCAAACGGCTGTTGATATCACTTACGATGATGGCTGTGTTGATACACCAACAGACTTCCCGAACTTTGCAACAGGCTGGGGTGAAATTGATGCCCTGGCGGCGGTTGAAGCCGCTGTACATTTATGTGGTGACAGCATCTTAGAAGGCACGGTTACGGATAGTGTTACAACTGATCCTATCGAAGGTGCAAATGTTGAAATTACCGGCACGGATCCGGCGAATGATCGCATTGTCGCCACGAATGAGGCCGGATACTATACAACTACTGTAAATGAAGATACTTTTACAATCACGGTCAGTAAGTTAGGCTTTTCTCCTGATACACAGCCAGATATTGTCGTGACGTCTGGTTCAACAGTGACCGCCGATTTCACTTTAGATCCGCTGGATACTGCAATGGTTTCAGGCACAGTTTATGATGGCGGTATTGAAAGTGGACCTTCGCACGGCTATCCTTTGTATGCCAGCCTGACATTCTCTGCGGTTGGTTTCTCAGAGACCATTTTCACTGATCCATTCACTGGCTCGTATGAGAGTGATCTCTATCTGGGCCAGGAATATTCTGTGAGTGTGGAAGCTGTTCCAACAGGCTATGAGACCCTGGATACATCCTTTACCCCCGATACAGACCCGGATACACAAGACTTCACGTTGTACATTGATGCAGGGGCTTGTTTTGCACCCGGATATGAGGACACTGGCGCTTATATTGTTGAGGGATTTGAGACAGACCTGTTACCCGCAGGCTGGGTCAATTATGATTATGCTGATACAGGAGACGTTTGGCAATTCAATGATCCTGGCGGCGTGGGAAACCTCACACCAGGTGGTGATGGTGGTTTCGCTATCCTTAACATTGAAGAGATATGTTTTGGTGGCTTTCACAACGCTGGTTTACGCACCCCCGTGATGGACTTCTCGGGTGAAACAATTGTCTCCCTTGATTTTGATACGGATTACAACAACGCATCGAGTGATACTGCTACCGTTCGAGTTTCAAATGATAACGGTGCCACCTGGATACCAGTGTGGACGCAAACAGAAACATTTAATGGTCATGTCAGTTTGGATATAAGCACTAAAACCACTGGATATGCTGAGGTGATTGTTGAATTCAGATATGAAGGATCCCTCGCCTGGTGGTGGGAAGTCGATGATGTTTATATTGGCGCTCATTCCTGTGATCCGATCCCTGGTGGTGTGGTAGCTGGATTTGCTTTTGACGATAACACGCTTGACCCTCTGATCGGCGCAGATGTGATGAGCCCAGATGTCGTTACACAAACAATGGAACGTTCATGTGATGCTGAAAATACTGGTCTGTACTGGGTATTCCAACCCACTACAACCGATCCTGAGGATGTGGAATTTACAGCTTCAAAGGTCAGTTATTCGAACAATAGTACCGTCGTCAGCGTCGTAAAGGATGCGGTGACACAGCAAGATTTCTATTTAGGCACTGGTCACCTTCTCTTTGACCCGACAGCGTTTGAAGTCACCATGGTGATGGAAGATGCCCCACGAGAAGAGGTGTTGACCATTAGTAATGATGGGACAGGCGCAGCTGATTTCGAGTTATTCGAAATTGATATTGGTGTTGAGCTATCTGCCTTTCTGCCAGATGCGACAGTGAGAAATAAAGCTGCCTCAAATGACGATATTAAGATCAGTTCAGCCGGTACGAGTAAGGAAAACCCGGTAAAATCTGCTGTTAATTCAATGCCTAACGCGGATATCGAGTTGATCTTGGACGATGGTACTGCTGAGAACAATATTGGCGTCGGCGGCACATGGGAATTCATCTTCCTGAACCGCTTCATGCCTGACCCAGGCGCGTTCCCATTCACTTTGAATGAAATTCAGGTTTTTTTTGATGACACAGTCAGCGTAGGTGATGAGATCATCTTGGCTGTCTATGAGAATACATTAAGCAGCGAAGATCCTGCCGTAGGTGCAAATTTACTCGCCAGTTTCCCCGAGACGGTTCATGTAACGTCCTCATGGAACAATTACACACTTCCTGGTGGTGTCCTCATGATCGGTCCAGGCGAAATTCTGATTGGTGTGGTTGCTTTAGAGATACCCGGGATATCCTACTTACCGGCTGCGATTGATGAAACAGCATCTCAACAACGTTCTTGGGCGGGGTGGTGGCTTTCTTCACCTATTCCCCCAGACTTAACACTGCCACCGGATGACACTTGGGGATTGATTGATGAATTTGGCTTCCCTGGGAATTGGTTGATCCGTGGTATGGGTTCGGCGGGTGGTAGTGATGTGATTTGGCTCTCTGAAGATCCAGTCAGCGGTACGGTTGCTTCGAGTGATTCCACTGATGTTGCATTGACCTTTGATCCATCCATGCTTGAACAACCTGGTGATTACTTTGCTGAACTTCAAGCACAGAATGATACACCTTATGTGTATGATAATATCCCGGTGACACTACACCTCTTGCGTCCTGAGACA
>JAYELT010000035.1:0-16786 GCA_034717715.1 Chloroflexota bacterium
AATGGCGCCGGTTGCCAACCTCGTTGAACAGGTCTATGACCCGACCTATACGCAGCCGGACGGCATGCTGACCCTGATGACCCAATCCCACCAGAATGGCGCGGTGATCTCCGGCAACAGCTGGGGGCCTTCAGGCTCACCCCAGGGGTATGATGCGGATACACGCCTGGTGGATATCGGTGTACGGGATGCTGACCCGGACCTGGTTGGCAATCAATCTCTCACCTATGTGTTATCTATTATGAATGGATGGGGCGGCACCTCCACACAGGGGACCCCCGATGAAGCCAAGAACATCTTCACCATCGGCTCAACGGAGATGCAAACGACAGGTGGTGCACAAAAACCGAATATTGACGATCTGTCCGCAAATTCTGCCCACGGCCCTGCACTGGATGGGCGGATCATTCCCCACCTGGTGGCACCGGGTTATTTTGTGGATTCAACAATTCTGGATGGGGGCCATGGTTTAATGGGCGGCACAAGCATGGCTTCCCCCCATGTCACCGGTGCAGTTGCCCTGTTCTTTGAGCAGTACAGAGACCAGTACGGTGTTAATCCAAGCCCTGCCCTGGTCAAAGCTGCCTTTCTACCAGTGGCGCATGACCTGGCAGGTAATCACGATGCTGATGGCGGTCTTTTGGGACATCCCTTCGATTCCAAACAGGGTTGGGGTCGGCTGGATGCGGCTGCCGTCTTGGACCCTGAAATGTCGGTGCTTTATTTCGATGAGCCTGAATTACTGGATGATACCGGTGAAACCTGGACATATGAATTTACAGCTTTCGATCCCCTTCTTGGCTTGCGGGCGATGCTGGTTTGGACGGATGCCCCTGGCCATGGTTTGGGTGGCACGACACCTGCCTGGGTTAACGACCTGGATTTATCACTTTCAATAGACGGGCAGACCTATTTCGGCAATCATTTTGGCTCAGATGGATATTCCATCACTGGTGGGTTGCCAGATGGGATGAACAATACAGAGGGTATTTTCCTCTCCGCCGCTCCGGAAGGGACATACACCCTCACCGTTACAGCGGCGAACATCAGCGGGGACGGCATCCCGAATGAGGGGGATGATACCGACCAGGATTTTGCCCTGGCAATTTACATTGCCTACGAACAAGAGACGTATGAATATATTTTTACGATCTTTTTCGGTGATGACTGATGGGGCACTTCAGGAACTTGCAGAGGTGTGATTGCGTCATATTGAAATGAAATCAAACCATCCAAACTGGGGGCAGAAACATTTAACTTCTCCTGCCTTTGTACTGCTAATTTTCTTAATAAGCTTTATCTTCACAAGTTGCAATTTGCCAAATTCAGAATCCACTAACCTGCTGCGCTCTGACAAACAAAAGACTGAGATTGCTGGGATATTGAACCCGGTTGAACTGCAGACACAGCAGGTTTCACCCGCGCCAACCACACTCTATCCCACTCAAGCGACGCCGACGTCTGAGATTGAAAACAAGCCCCTTAATTTATTAGCTGGGGAGATGATCTATACCATCCAGCAAGGGGACATCCTTCCGGCACTGGCCGCTCGCTTTGATGTGCCCGTTGAATCTATCCGTGCGAATGTTACGATTTCAACGGATGAGCTGCTTCCCATCGGCCTGCAGCTCGCGATACCAGATCTACTTGAAGAGACCTTGCCCTACCAATTGCCCATTCTGCCAGATAGCGAGGTGGTCTATGGTCCTTCAGTGGGCGACTTTGATGCTGCAGAATTTGCCCGTCAGGCAGATGGATTCCTGGCATCCTACTCGGAGGAGGTCAAGGGAGAGGTCCTGTCGGGGCCAGATATCGTCCAAATCGTGTCGCTTGAAAGCAGCACCAATCCCCGCTTGCTGCTCGCTTTCCTGGAATACCGATCCGGATGGGTCCTGGGGCATCCGCCTGGTGCTGAGAAGGACAAATTCCCTATCGGGTATGGCGCTTCAGATACGGGGCTGTATAACGAGCTGATGATCACAGCAAAACTGCTTGCCCAGGGATTTTATGGTTGGCGAGATGGAAGCCTTCTCGAGCTTACCTTTTATGGCGGCAGCAGCGGGCGTCTCTCTCCCGGTTTAAATGCCGGCAGTGTTGCCCTGATGCATTTGTTTTCTATGATCTCGTCACCTGAAGTATGGGAGACGCAGTTGTTTGGCGAAAACACATTCCAGTCTTTTTACACTGAGGTGTTTGGTGATTTTTTGGAGAGAGCGGATTCTGTTGAGCCGTATCTATTGTCCACAGTAGAACAACCCGATATGGTCTTACCGTTCCAACCTGGTGAGCGTTGGAGTCTGACAGGCGGACCGCACATCACCTGGCAGACCGGCACACCACGCGGGGCGCTTGATTTTGCACCGATCACAGGTGAGCCTAACTGCACGGTGTCCAAATGGTGGACAACCGCAGCAGCCTCCGGATTGGTCGTGCGTTCAAACCGAAGTGTGGTTGCCATTGACCTGGATGGTGACGGTGATGAGGGGACCGGATGGGTTTTGATCTATCAGCATATCTCTGAAAAGGACCGGGTAACAGAGGGTACCTGGCTGGATCAGGATGATCCAATTGGACATCCCTCCTGTGAAGGTGGGCATTCCACCGGGACGCATGTTCATTTCACACGAAAATACAATGGGGAGTGGGTTGGCGTGGGTGAACCCTTTTCACTGGTCCTGAGCGGTTGGCGTGCTTACGCTGGCGAGGGGCGTTATCAGGGTTTCCTGCAAAAGGGTGATGAAATCGTTAATGCACAACCAAACGGCGCTTCGGGTTCGACCATTATCAGGGATGATTAATCATATCCTTTATTCCTGATGTATCCCCAACAATTCAATAGACAAATAATTATGGGGTGATTAATTTCACTTATTTTCGGGTGGAACTACATGTAGACTCTGGTCCTGATCCCAGGTCACCCTGGTCACTGGGCCGGCATCACCCAACAAAACGGGCAGGAAGGAAGAAAATGGCACAGGATCAGCGCTGGTGTAAAATTGCAATTGACCAGGTTTTTCAATGGGATTGAGCAAATCTTGCTGTTCCAATAACCGTCGGGTTTGTCGGGCAACAGCCGGAGCAGGATCAATGGTACGCACTTCTGGGCCGGTGATGGCCTGGATCAAGGGAATTACAAAAGGATAATGGGTGCAGCCCATGACGATTGTATCGATACCCTCTGCCAGCATGGGCAACAGCGCTTCTTCAAGAATGGCATGTGTTTCCGGCGCATCCAGCGCGCCTGCTTCAATCTGTTCCACCAACCCCGGGCAGGTGTTTGTGAAAAGGTAAACATCCTTGGCAAAACGCTCAACAACAGAGGCGTAGAGGTCCCCTGCGAAAGTAGTGGGTGTTGCCAATACGCCCACCTTCCCTGTTTGTGTAGCTTCTGCTGCGGGTTTCACCGCTGGTTCCATGCCCACAAAGGCAATCTCGGGGAACAAAATCCGCAGGTCATGCAGCGCTGCAGCTGAGGCCGTGTTGCAGGCGACCACGATCAGTTTTGCTCCCTGATCCAACAAAAAGCGAGTGATTGTGGTCGCGAAATCCCTGATTTGAGCCTTGGTTCTGGGACCATAAGGGATATGTGCCTGGTCACCAATGTAGAGGATAGCCTCATTGGGAAGTTCGTGGCGAATCGCCCTCAGTACAGAAACTCCGCCTACACCGGAATCAAAGATACCGATGGGTTGTTGTGGTTGGTTTATCGTTTCCATTGACAAAATTGTATCACGAGGTGCTTTCAAATTGCGCTGCCCTTAATATGATTTAATATGAAAAGCAGGAATTCCAAGCCGGTTCAATTTGACTGAGATGAACGTTCTCAATGTGTGTGCCCACGAAAGTAATCTTCTTAACATAACGATTAATCCAATCGCGTTAATCTAAGCTCTCTTGCGAGATCAATCACTTGCTTATATTCCCTGGCGCTTATCCGTCGGTTAAGCTCGGGGAAGCTTTTCGCTTTAAATGCTGGATGGTACTGCGCCATAATATTCAGGTACACGTTTTTTGAGACTTTTTCAGCCAGAAACCGAAGTACGGCTGCACTGCCTGCTAGATCATTGGGTAAAACCAGGTGACGGACCAGCAGGCCATGCATGGCAATTCCGTCTTGATCCATGATCAGGTCACCCACCTGCCGCTGCATTTCCAGGATGGCTTTCTGGTTGATAATTGGATAGTTTTTGATTATCGAGTATTTCCTGGCGGTCGGTTCCTCCCCGTATTTCATGTCAGGCATATAGATATCAACAACACCATCCAGGAGAAAAAGCATTTCCAAAGAATCATATCCCCCGGTGTTATAGACCAGCGGCAGACTCAACCCCCTGCGTGCGGCAATATGCACAGCTTCCAGGATTTGTGGAACGACATGGCTGGGAGAAACCAGGTTGATATTGTGGCATCCCACCCTTTGCAGGGAAAGCATGATCCCTGCCAGCTCCTCGGCATCGTATTCCTTACCAAAAGACAACTGGCTGATATCTGCGTTCTGGCAGTATACACAGCGCAAATTACAACGGGAAAAGAAGATCGTTCCCGAACCGCGACTGCCGCTGATGGGGCGCTCTTCACCGAGATGAGCGAAATAACTGCTCACCTGTACTTTTTTCCCAATCTTACAAATACCGAGTTCACCCACTGTTCGGTTAACCCCACATTGTAAAGGACACACATCACAAGCTTTTAAGTGGGATTTGGCTTCATATACGCGCTTTTCGAGATCCCCATTTTTTAGAATCTTTAAATAGGCTGGTTGGCAGTCGGTCATTTAGAAAAACTATCCCGTTCTTTTAAAATGATCGGTTGCGATGATGCTGTCTTTCACAAAGATGATTTTCATAAGAATTTGACACTGTTTATCAAGGTTATCAGGCTGTCTTCAAATGGGACAGCCTGATCCTCAGCGATTATGATGAATTATTGGATCCCCTAAAAAATATTAAACTTCATTTTCCTTTTTTGGGCTGCCCCAGCGGGTATGGCGCGAATAGGAAATATGCCAGGACGCACATCAGTGCAACGATTGGACCAATGGCTACAACACCAAAGCGCCAGTTCAGCAGTAAGGTCAGGACAGCCCCCGCCAACCCACCCATGAATTGATTGATCACACCCTGCACCGCAAAATACATCCCGGCGCGATCCTTTCCTGTTTGTTTGGCTTCCGTTGCAGCGATTTGTGCCGGGAAAGCGTATGGGATCGTGAAGAACACACCGATGGAAAAACTTCCAATGCCACCAGCAATCACCCCAACCAGGAAGGGCGGAATCGGCAGATTTAATCTCGTCCAGCCCAGGGGGAATAAGAGCATGGCAAACGCAAAAATGAGCAGACTCAATCGAAAAGCCCACTTGGCACCTTTCTTCTTCACCAACCAGTTGAAGAGGATCAGCATGAAGGGGACCGGTGCAAAAGCTGCCGCATTCATCAGCCCCAACCTGGAATCACTCAAGCCCATCATATCTGCAGCCATAAATGCGATCCCGCTCAGGAAAAATTGCAGCCCGAAGTAGAAAGTGGCTAAAGAGAGCATATAGATGCGGAAGGTACGGTTGCTCAAGGTCATCTTGACGCTCTCCCACAGGGGGACATCTGCAACTTTCGTGCTTTCTTCCGACTTTCCTTCCAGTGTGGAAGATTCTTTGATCACCAGGATTGGACCCAGGAAGGATAGGAAAACGGGCACCAGGAGCCAGATCGTCCCCCTGATACCGAATTGATCAAATAAAATCGGGGCAACAACAAACGTCAGGACATACCCTGCCGTGTTGAAGACAGTTTGCCAGCTGGCGACCCGCACACGGGATTCCTCGTCCGTAACGATTTCAGAAAGCGAAGCCAGGTAAGGCACAATGATCAGGGTGTGGAAAAAGAAGTACAGAGAACTCACCACTGCCACAAAGATGGCATTTCCCCAATGTCCCTCAGGCCCAAGGCGTGTGCCTGTCATAGGTGGATACCAAAGCAGGAGGAAGCTGAGGACGGTGGGGATGAAGCCCAAGATCATCAAGGGGCGCCGTCTTCCCCAGCGGCTTTTGAGATTGTCCGTCCAGGTGGCAATTGGGATATCGACCACGCCATCCAGGATGCGTGCCACAAGCAACCCAAAAGCATAAGCGCCAGCGGGTGCCAGGATCAACGCACCCGTTTCCACACGGGAGAGCGCAGGTCGATAGAAATAGAGCAGGTAAGTCATCACAATTTGATACATAAATCCAGGACCAAATCCACCTAGGGCGTAGATGGGTTCCTGCCAACGTTTGAGTATCTTCATGCTGGGTTCCTCCTTTGGAAAAATTAATCCATTAAATCTGATGGGGGTTGGTTAACTCGCAAAATACTGCCTGACCGTGGTGGCGGATGAGGTATCACCAGATGTGCCGGGGTGAACTTGGGCCATGGCTTGGATCATCATCTCCAGCCGCTGGCATTCCTCGATGATCGCTTCTGGGTTAAGAGGTTTGGGCTTGTCGCCAGCAAAATGGATGAAATTGCGGAAATAGATCTTATCCAAAACATCATCAGGCAGGTCAATACCATGGAAAACAGCTTCACGTCCTCCAAACAAGAAGCCTTCATGGGTGAGATTAAAGGGACCGTCATTTTCAAGAAAGCCACGTACGACTTCAATCCGTGCCAGACTTTCTTCTCGCTCGATCCCTGCTTTTCGATCACGTAACAGCGCTCGAGCGCCGATATCCGTTCCGTACAGGATCCTATCCTGGTATTTAATAAAGAACCGCCGCGCTTTTTCAGGATCACTTGCGAAATTGTGATACATCTCAATACCAGGCGTCAGATCCACATGCATGTGTGGATAACGATCTAAATATGAACCAAGACGGTCTAACTGGGCTGAAAGGAAGAAGAAGTGTGCAAAGGTCACATTTAAGGTCGGATGGCGGTCCAACACATTCAAGACCTGACGGTATTGATCTTCATTGTTGACATATGTGCCATCCCCATAAAACCATCCCATCTCTCGAGCCCAATCGGGCACCCGCTCAGGATCCCAGAACTCTTCAGGGTCATTGACATGGAAGATCAGTGGGGTCTGGGTTTCAGCCATTTTAGCCCAGTAGGGTGCATAGACCGAGTCGTCGAAATCGGGGATGGGCAACTGCTTGCGAATTTGGACTTTGCCTTCAATCATCTTGATCCCGTCCACTCCCATTCCAGCCAGGACGTCCACATAATGCGCAAAAGCCTCACCTGCAATATCCGGCGCTATGAATAATTGTGAGATATCCAAGCCACCAAACACAAACACATTTTGTGGGTATTGGGCTTTCAAATGAATCGCATCCGGCACCAGACTGAGGCGTTTCTCGTCAGGTGTACACACCACTGCCAGCCTGTCTATCCCGGCGTCTGATAGGATGGACATCAGCGAGTCAGCATACGAATAATGAGCATAATGAACATGACCATCAATGATTTTGCGTTCTGAGAATTGCATATGAGCTCCTTATGATTGTGATCATTGTGACTGACCGGTTAAGCCCTGCCAGGTCTGGATCAGTGTGGTGACGTTATCCATTGCCTGGGGTGTGTCCTGGCGGACGTTATCTACAGGCGATAAGATGAAACCATCCGGGCCAAGTGAACCTAATGCTGCAGTTACCTCAGCGTGGACTGCTTCGGAAGTGCCGTGCTCCACCGTCAGGTGTCCATTGACGCCGCCCCACAGACAAACCCGACCCCCCAGGGCTGTTTTTGTTGCCCCCAAATCAAAGGTGTGTGGGTCAACCCCAATGAGCGCATCCACGCCAGCCTGAGCGATCAGTTCTAATAGCGGCATGGCATTGGCGGTGATGATATACCCGAATTTTGCACCAGCCTGATGTGCCAGTTCAACGTCCTTGCGCAGTTCGGGTTGGATTAGTTTTTTCCAGATGCGCGGGGTGAAGAAATCCGTGTTTTCATACCAGGCTCGTTTTATATAGAGGTCTATCTCCGCCGTGAGAGCGACTTCCATTCGCTTGCGATTCCATTTCGCGATCATGGTGAATAGATCCCGCACAAAATCAGGTCGATCATACACATCATAAACCAGGGTGTTTAAGCCATGCACCCAACCGATCATATCCATCCCGACTCCCCAACCGCCCGTACAGAGCAGGTTATGCTCCTGAGCAAAGGCTTTTACAGGGGCCGACTCCTGGTGAAAGGCATCAATTTCCGCACCTGTTGGTGGAATTAATAAATACTGAAAGGCTTGGAGATCGTCAGGCCCTTCCACAAGAAATTCCTTTGAACGTGGGATCAAATAATCATCCAAGAATGGCACATGGTCATCCCAACGCCAGTCCTGGGTTTGGCGAATCTGGGTCGTCAGATCACCAGCAGGTGTATGGTAAGTCTTAACCAACAGTGGTGTATCTTCGCCCTGGTTATGAATCACAGATTCCTCAATGGCGATCTTCGGAGAATAGGAAACCGGGAGGCCATACAGGTTGTAATGATCATTAAATACTTTCGGCGGCCTAGGTGGCAGCATTACAAATGCATCCAATCCCAGCGCCATTTGATGGGCAACGAAGTCGAGGTATGATTCCGATCGTTGGAGAAGCGCGCCAAAAATCATAAAGCTGCAGGGAGGGTAGTCCGCAACCCTGCAATTCAAAGCCGCCAGCATTCGTTCTCGTGGTGAGATATGGTTTTGCATAGACCTCAAAAGGTTATTTTGAATTACCTACATTATAGTATTGTTTTAGATTGCTTTTGAGATTTTTTTAGGGATAATGCATTAACAGGATCAACGGTTTAGATTTCGTTTAAATCGGTTTACAATGCTCATCAAAGCCGCAGTATCATCCAGTTTGCCCCCCAGCTTCGAGACAACCAGGCGCGGCAATTGACGTGCTTCGCCACCACCATAGCGCAAAACCGCTTCCCGAAGGGGTGTGAGGAGTACCTCATTCAGAACATCCCCAGGGTGCCCAAAAATGATTACTTCCGGGTCAAGCATGAATATCAACCACAACAAAACTTTCCCCAGGTGGTCAGCAGCCTCTGCCACAACGGCATGTGCCTCTGCTTCGCCATCATTGACGGCTTTGATGAGATCATAAGGCTGAGGTGCTGAAGGCCACCTTTCCGGAAAGCGCATGCTGGCCAGCTCTGCCATTCCGAATCCGCTTGCATAGCCTGTCAGCGATCCTGGTTTTCCTAAGCCAGCAGGTCCCTCAGTTGTCATCCGCATCCGTCCGATATCCCCGGCAGCATGCTGATTGCCGTGATAAACTATACCGCCCAAGATGATGCCCATTGATACGACTGGTTCAAGGTCGAGCAAGATCAGATCCTTCACTCCAATCCCGGCACCAAAAAAGTGCTCTGCTAATGCAGCTGCATGACTGCGGTGTTCCATCATCACCGGCAGGTTGTAACGCACGCCTAATCGCCCTTTTATGGGGACATTGCGCCATTGTGGTAAATCCGGCGGTGACAGAATCATCCCTTTCACAAGGTCTACAGGACCACTGACCGCCAATGAGATCACTTCCGGACTGCTTAACCCCTGGGCACGGCTAAGCTTCAAAAGCTTATCCGCTAAGCTGCAGACCGCATCAAAACCTTCTAAGAACGGCAGATCTGAAGGAGTTTCCATCTGCATACGTTCATAGATCAACCCGTTCATATCTCCATAAACGGCAATTGTCTTTTTACCGCTGATGTTCAATCCGAGGATTTTGGTTGTGATGTCAAGATCATTTATGAAATTGTCCAGGCGCTGGGTGACCATGTATCTGGTTCCTCCCCGATAATCGGCATTAATGTGAGGTTAATTATAAGCCAATCGTCAACAATCAACTAGATTGTGCAGCTTCAAAACCTGATCAGGGATTCTGGGTTATAACAGATGACTGAATGCAGTTTCCCAACATCAAGCCCTGAACCCACGTGTCGTCAATCTTTATCCGGTTATTGACATTCAGAGAAACTATGCTAAAATATAGACATCATATTAAATAATGTCTATTACTGTACAAATATTTCACAATATGTCTAATAAGGTATAGGGAATAAATATGGCCAGGCGATTAGATCGGCGCGTTCAGCGTACACGTAAGCTTTTGAGAGATGCTTTATTGTCGCTCATCCTGGAAGAGGGTTTTGACGCTATCTCGATCCAGGATATCACCGAGAAGGCTAACCTCGGACGGGCGACTTTCTATTTACATTATAAGGACAAAGAGGAGCTGCTGTCTGATCTTATGAATCAGTTGATCGTTGAATTCTTAAACCAGGTTCCCCAAATTGCAGAAGGTAAATGGTGGATGGATGATACGAAAGCGATCACCAAGCTGTTTGATTTCGCAGCAGAGCATTATGATCTTTATCGGATCCTGCTCATCGGTAAAGGGGGGATCTCTGCCTCTCGTCAGCTTCAAAGCAGTATTGCTGAACAAATTCAAGCTTCCATCCAGCAAGAAATCGAAGAGGGAGATGGCAAACTGGCAGCACCCATGACTTTCATTGCCAATCATTTCGCAGGATCACTACTTTCAACCATTTACTGGTGGCTCGAAAGTGATTTACCCTACAGTTCGGAGGAACTGGCAGCTATGGTCCAACTCGTCAATCCAATGGACCGTGAAGGGCTGTTGGGGATAGGTCAGACAGATCAAGGCCAGGTGCCTGAAAAGACGAAGGGAAAAAGGAAAAAGAAAAGAAAACCAAATTATCGTCCCAATTCAGATGATAAAGAAACAGCCGAGGGTTCACCACCAGCGACACACACCCTTCAAGTTGAAGCAGGTGTGGATGAGACAGAAGGTTGATGTGATTTGATGAATATCTTACTGATATACCCAGAATTTCCGGATACATTTTGGAGTTTTAAACACGCACTAAAATTCGTGCGTAAGAAATCATCCTCACCACCGCTGGGATTGCTGACCGTCGCAGCGATGCTGCCCGGCACCTGGGAAAAACGCCTGGTGGACATGAATGTTCAGCGATTACTCAACGAAGACCTGGCATGGGCGGATATGATCATGATCAGCGCCATGACGGTTCAACGAGAGTCAACAAATGAGATAATTGAACAGGTTCGTGCTGCTGGTAAGCCGATTGTGGCCGGGGGGCCTTTATTCACAGCAGAGCCTGAAGCATTCCCCAAAGTTGATCACCTGATCCTCAACGAAGCAGAGATCACCCTGCCCCTATTCCTCTCGGATCTTGGGCGCGGAAAACCACAAAGAATTTATCAAACCACAGAGTTCGCAGATATCACAAAAACCCCCTTGCCTTTATGGGAGTTGGTCGATCTGCGCCATTACGATTCCCTAAGCATCCAATTCACGCGCGGCTGCCCATTTAATTGTGATTTCTGCAATGTAACTGCACTCCTGGGACATCGCGTGCGCATGAAGACAACTGACCAGCTGATTGGGGAACTAGATAAGATATATGCCCTGGGGTGGCGGCGGAGTATCTTCATTGTGGATGACAATTTCATTGGCAAAAAAAGTATATTGAAGCGAGAAGTCCTCCCTGCCATGATTGAGTGGCGCAAAGGTAAAAAGGGTTGTCTATTCCTGACACAAGCTTCTGTTAACCTTTCAGATGATGATAAATTGATCGAAATGATGGTTAAAGCAGGCTTTATGAAGGTGTTTATCGGCATTGAAACACCGAATGATGAGGCCTTAGCAGAATGTTCTAAAAGTCAAAACCGCAACAGGGATCTGATGAGTTCTGTTAAGAAACTCCAACAAATGGGGTTACAGGTCATGGGCGGATTCATCGTTGGCTTCGACAGCGATGATGAGACCATTTTCCAGCGGATGATCGACTTCATCCAGGAAAGCGGGATTGTGACTGCCATGGTTGGTCTGCTCCAGGCACCAATTGGCACGCAGCTTTACCAGCGGATGCTGCGGGAAGGCCGCATCCGCAATGTTTATTCCGGAGATAATGTCGATGGCGAAACGAACATTGTCCCCAAGATGGACATGGACCGTCTGAAGAAGGGCTATCGTAAGATCCTCGATTCGATCTATTCGGCCAAAGGGTTTTACGAACGTGTGCGTACTTTCCTGAGAGATTACAAACCTGCTCGTCACGCTGTCACGCTCCAGTGGCAGGAGATCGCCGCATTTATCTCATCCATTTTTAAAATTGGAATCAAGAGCAAAGAACGGGGGCAATATTGGAGATTATTCTTCTGGACTCTGTTCCACTGTCCCGACAAATTTCCTCTTGCGATCACTTTCGCAATCTATGGACATCATTTTCGTAAAGTCAATGAACTGCATGTAGCCTGATCGGATTTTTGATCGAAAAATCCCGATGGACAAAAAAAGATTTAGGGTAAGGGGTTTTTCCATACTGGCTTATTTACTGTTGATATACCTAAAATAATCAGAAGGCGGGTTTTATTCAGCTAAGTTTCGTGGGGATTGAGCGAAACTTTCTGTATCAATTTTTATAAAAAGTTGCATCTGGAGAGTGATAACTTAAGAATTGATACTATGGAAGAAATCTCGATAATATTGATTAACAACAATTTTATTAGATTTAGAAATAATTACAATATTGTAGTGGAAGACACGGAGGTCTGCCTTGCCCAAAGAGAGATACCAAGGCAACCACAGAGGGTTGCCTCTACGCCTTGAAAAATCATTGATTTACAACAATATCAACTTCACCTCAGTCTTTGACTTTTAGCCTTGATTGGCATAAAATTGAGTCTTGCATGTCTTTATCTTAAAATAATCCTAAGGGAGCAAGGAAGGTCTCATTCATGAAAGAATATCCAACTGAATCGATTCGCAATATTGTCCTGGCATCACACGGCGGTGCAGGTAAAACCATGCTGGTTGAAGCCTTCGCTAACTTTACGGGAATCACCACCCGTATGGGCCAGGTTGAGGATGGCACGACCCTCGGAGATTATGATGAGGAAGAAATCCGGCGTGGAATTTCACTCTTCACTTCTGTGGTGCCGATAGAATATCAGAATACAAAGTTGAATTTCTTTGACACCCCGGGTTACACAGATTTTATCGGTGAGGTAATTTCAGCCATGCGCGTTGCCGATGGTGTATTGATCCTGGTTGATTCTGTGGCTGGACTTGAGGTTGGAACAGAAATGGCCTTCCAATACAGCGATCAGTTCAAACTTCCAAAGATGATCCTGATTAACAAAATGGAACGGGATAATGCCAATTTCCAAAAAGCGCTCCAATCGGTCCAGGACTATATTGAAACCCGCCTGATCCCTCTCCAAATTCCTTGGGGTGAAAGGTCGGATTTCAAGGGTGTGATTGACCTGCTTTCGATGAAAGCCTTCGAAGGAGACAGCAAGCAAGGCGTCGAAATTCCGGCAGAATTCCAGGAACAGGCAGCAGAAGCTCATCTCGCCTTGGTCGAAGCCGCAGCCGAGGGTGAGGATGAATTGCTTGAAAAGTACTTTGAGAACAGCGACTTAACAGATAAAGAAATCATGCGCGGCCTGCGAAGCACGATCTGGGCAGGGAATTTTATTCCGGTGATGGTGGCGGCCGGAGCACATATGATTGGCCTGGTGCCGTTACTTGAGATCCTCACTAACCTGATGCCCTCACCTATGGATGTTGGACTTGCAAGCGCAGTTGATAAGAATGGTGAGGAAATTACCCTGGAACCTAAAGATGACGGACCATTGGCTGCGTATGTTTGGAAAACAACTGCTGACCCTTTCGTTGGCAAGCAGACATTCTTCCGGGTCTATTCTGGCATGATGAAAGCGGATGAACGTGTCTGGAACAGTAATAAGGAGGAAGAAGAACGCCAGGCAGGTATGCAAGTTCCACAAGGTAAGGAGGGTATCCCCGCTCGTGTCCTGCATTGTGGGGATATTGGTTTGGTGGCGAAATTAAGTGTTACAACCACTGGCGATACCCTTTGTGAAAAGGGAAACCCCATCCATCTTCCCCAGGCGGAGTATCCGAAAGCCTTATACCAGGTGGCTTTGTTCCCCAAAACGCAGTCAGATGCTGCCAAGTTGAGCAGTACCCTTTCCCGCCTATGTGAAGAAGATTTGACGCTTTCCTGGCATAACGAACCAACCACCCGGCAGACGATCCTGCAGGGCATGGGAGATCAGCATATCGATGTTGCTATCCGCCGTGCGGTAAACAAATTCCAGCTTGGACTGAATATAGAAGAACCCAAAGTGCCATATGAAGAACGTATTACACGTGAGAACGCTGCCATGTATCGCCATAAGAAACAGACTGGTGGCGCTGGTCAGTTTGGTGAAGTCCACCTGCGTGTTGCCCCCATCCACGAGGGAAATTTCGAGTTCGTCAATGATGTGGTTGGCGGTTCAATTTCCAATAACTACATGCCTTCGATTGAAAAGGGCATCAAGAATGTCATGAAAGGTGGTGTGATAGCGGGCTATCCCGTGCATAATGTGAAGGTTTCCGTCTTTGATGGCAAGGAGCATCCAGTTGACTCCAAGCCTATCGCTTTCGAGGTAGCAGGGCGCGAAGCATTCAGAATGGCATTCAAAGGCGCCGGCCCTGTGCTGTATGAGCCGATCATGAAAGCCAAGGTCATTGTCCCTGAGAGCAACATGGGTGATGTCCTGGGTGATATGAACTCTCGTCGGGCTCGTGTTCAGGGAATGGATACTCAAAAAGGACGTTCAATTGTTACAGCTAATGTGCCGCTGGCTGAAATGCTGCGCTACACCACCATCTTGCGCTCTATGACCGGTGGCCGCGGCTATTTCACTATGGAGTTTGATCATTACGAAATGGTTCCCCAACACCTGGCACAGGAGATCATTGAAGCTAAAAAGCGTGAAGATGAGGAAAATGAAGACTGAACTCTCTTCTGAATAAATCATATAGCTGTCCCAAAGTTACAATTTGGGACAGCTTTTTTTCTTTTTCATTGCTCAAGCTTTTTCAGGATGATGAGTGAATTATGTTGGGATCTTTAATTAATTCATTTATCATACGTTCACAAAACATCAATAACCGAGTTTTGCTAAAATCACCTTATGATAAAGCGGCACTGGATCTTCCTGTCCCCGCATCTTGATGATGTCGCTCTCTCATGCGGCGGCCTGGTTTGGGACCTGGCTCAGCAGGGCTTTGTTGTTGATAATTGGACGCTGATGGGCGGATATACGCTCGATGAGATTTTTTATCATTCGTTGACTTGATCCATCAATCATGGGGATATGCTGGACTGGCAGTGATTGACATGCGACGCAAGGAAGAACAAGCCTTTTGTGCGCTTCTAGGCGCACCATCTTGGCGTCTTGGTTGTCTGAATGGTGAAGGTGATATTATCTAATCGTGCAGAGGGATTAATCTTATGAAAAAGAGATCTTGTTTTCCTCACCCCGCAATAAACGCCCGATATTCGTCCGATGTGTTGCCCAAATAATCATACACAACAATACCCCAAAGAGGATAAACCAAACGGCCTGGAATTTCGCCCAGAATGCGAGGGGCAATAACAAGGCCACTCCCAGGTTCACCAGACTCATCAATTTCACCGCCTTGACAGCCAGGACCCATAGAACCAGGAAAGCCAGAAAATACGGCAAGCCGAAATAGGCACCCAGGATCCCAAAGATTGTGGCAACGCCTTTACCCCCTTTGAATTTCAACCAAATCGGGAAAATATGCCCTACCACGGGCATGATCGATACTAATAGCACCAGGCTGTTCTGAGTGAAAAGTGACCTGGCTAACAAAATTGACAGGAAGCTTTTTGAAAAATCCAAAACCCCAACCAGCGCCCCCAGCTTCCAACCCAGGTTTCGGGCGATGTTTGTAGCGCCGATGTTCCCGCTCCCCACCTGCCGGATGTTAATTCCCTTGGCCCTGGCAACCAATAATCCAAAAGGGATAGAGCCAATCAAATACGCTGTAATACAAGCTAAGATAACAATGATCGTGGTATTCATCACAGATATTAACCAACTTATCCATAAATAGTTACTAGATATTTGAGGTGAAATTTTAGCCGAAAAATCATCATTTTGACAGGTCACCACTAAATTCAGCGATATTCACACCTACAGTGAAATAACTTTGATAAAATAGGATTATGGATAAGCAACACTGGATCTTCCTGTCTCCACATCTGGATGATGTCGCCCTCTCATGCGGCGGCCTGGTTTGGGACCTATCCCATCAGGGTCATGTTGTTGAAATTTGGACGTTGATGGCAGGGCTGCCGCCAGATAAGCCATATTCAGATTTTGCTGAAGAGAATCACCTGATCTGGGGAATGTCTGGAAAGGCAGCGATCTTAATGCGGCGCGATGAGGATCAAAATGCTTGTGACATCCTGGGTGCTCAACTGAAGCATTTCGACTGGGCTGATGCCATCTACCGTGAGGATTTGATGACCGGGGAACCAATCGTCAACAATAATCAGGAACTGTTCGGAAAGGCACCAGAGGAATGGCTGGTGGAGGAGATCAACGATAAATTAAAAGCTAAGATAACGGGAGATGCTCAATTGGTAATTCCCATGGGAATGGGCGGTCACATTGATCACAGGGCGGTTGTAAAGGCAGGAAACGCGTTGCAAAGGATGCCATTCTATTACGCTGATTACCCATATATCTTGAAGAGTTTTGACCCGTCTAAATTCCATTCGAGCAGATGGACAAAAATTCCCCATGATCTTGACGAAGAAGCACTCTTCAGCTGGCAGGAATCTGTCTTGTGTTATGCTTCCCAGATCAGCTATTTTTGGCGAGATCAGGTGGAAGCTCACCTGGCATTAAGAAACTATTTGGCAGGTGGCGGGGGA
>JAYELT010000036.1:0-4544 GCA_034717715.1 Chloroflexota bacterium
GCGAAAATCATCTCGCAGTTATCCATTGCCGGCATGGTTAACACTTCCCGCGGCGCCCACGGCGGCGTACGCTTAGCACGCTCACCAAAAGATATCAGCTTACTCGATGTGGTTGAAGCAATAGATGGCCCGATCAGTATCAATGAATGTACCCAGGATCCATCCATTTGCTCCTTTGGAGACAACTGTCCCCTACATGAGGTCTTCTGCGAAGCACAAGCGGACCTGGTCAATAAACTGCGGCAATCCACCTTTGATAAATTGCTGGAACGTGAAAAGGAAATAGCATAATCGCTCATTTCCGCCCTACTTTCTGAATTCTCTTAAAAAGCAATCCCCTTATAGATACTTTATTAATACTCATCACCCATTTAATTGTGCCGCTTTTCGGGCATATCCTCAGCAGGCTCTTTATCGAGTTGAAGTCGAAAAACAAATCGATGCCGGCCCCGTTGATACACTGAACGAAATGATAATCGGTTTTGCTGTGATCATCGGGATATTGCTGACCTATATCCTTTCACTGATCATCCGAACAAAGCGGCTGTCTTCAAACCATCACAATAAAGGCGAAGAATAACCAGTTAATATCCCGATTTATCCCTGTGCTAACAATAATCCAATATTCTGTTAACGATCTTCTATGACTCGCTGAGTATTCTCATATTTAGTAATTAAAGTAATTTGAAGTGAGGAGATATTAATATGTCAAAAATTATCGGCATTGACCTGGGGACGACCAACAGCGTCGTTTCTGTGGTCGAAGGCGGCTCAGCTACAGTCATTCCGACGGCGGAAGGCTCCCGCCTTCTTCCTTCTGTTGTCGCCTTTAATAAGAACGGCGAACGCCTGGTAGGGGTTTCTGCCAAACGCCAGGCGGTGGTAAATTCTGAAAACACAATCTATTCTATCAAACGATTTATGGGCCGGCGATACGATGAAGTCGAAACCGAACGAAAGATGGTGCCCTTTAAAATCGTCGAGGGATCCGCTGGAGATGCCCGTGTGCATATCCCTGTAAACAATAAAACGTACACACCACAAGAAATTTCCGCTATGATCCTTGAAAAACTAAAAATGGATGCAGAAGCTTATCTTGGTCATCCCGTATCAAAAGCCGTGATCACCGTCCCTGCGTACTTCAATGACAGCCAACGCCAGGCGACCAAGGACGCAGGTAAGATCGCTGGCCTGGAAGTTTTGCGGATCATCAACGAACCCACCGCCTCGGCCCTGGCATACGGCCTGGACAAGAAGGAAAGCGAGGTCATCCTCGTGTTTGACCTGGGAGGCGGCACCTTTGATGTCAGCCTGTTGGAGGTTGGCGAAGGTGTGATTGAAGTTAAAGCGACCAACGGTGACACACACCTGGGCGGCGATGATTGGGATGAGGTGATTGTTAATTGGGCCGCAGACGAGTTCAAGAAACAACAAGGTATTGATTTGCGCCAGGATCGTCAGGCTTTGCAGCGATTACGCGAAGCCTCAGAAAAAGCCAAGGTCGAATTAAGCTCCGTCTTGGAGACAGAGATCAACCTGCCATACATCACCGCGGATGCCAGCGGACCAAAGCACATGCAGCTCAAACTGAACCGTGCCACACTTGAAAAAATGACGGCACACCTGGTGGACCGTGCCCGGGGGCCTTTCCAGGCGGCTATCAAAGATGCCAAAATGACCGTTGATCAAATTGATGAGGTAGTCCTTGTGGGCGGCGCCACCCGCATGCCCATGATCCAGGATTTAGTGCGTAACCTGACCGGCGGCAAAGACCCCAACAAAGGGGTTAACCCCGACGAGGTGGTTTCCATCGGTGCAGCTATCCAGGGCGGGGTCCTGGCTGGTGACGTGAAAGACGTGCTCCTGCTTGATGTGACCCCGCTTTCACTGGGCGTTGAAACCCTGGGCAGCGTGATGACCCCCTTGATCGAACGCAATACGACCATTCCCGTCAAGAAGACGGAGGTGTTTTCGACCGCGCAAGATAACCAACCATCCGTAGATGTGCATGTCCTGCAGGGCGAGCGCCCAATGGCCGCTGACAATATGAGCCTGGGACGCTTCCGGCTGGACGGCATCCCACCGGCGCCTCGAGGGATTCCCCAAATTGAGGTAACCTTCGACATCGATGCAAATGGCATTCTTAACGCGACTGCCAGGGACAAGGCAACCGGTAAGGAACAAAAAATCACCATTACGGCATCCACAAACCTTGATCAGAAAGACATTGAAAAGATGGTGGAGGAAGCCGCGAAGAACCGCACAGCAGACGAGCAGCGCAAAGCACTGATTGAGCTGAAAAACCAGGGCGATTCCCTGGCTTACCAGGCGGAAAAACTGCTCAAGGATATGGGCGATAAAATTCCGGCTGAACAACGTGGGAAAGTGGAGAGTCAAGTCAAAGAGTTGCGTGAAGCCATTGAAGGCGAGGATAAGACTCGCATCCAGAACCTGATCAACGCCTTACAGTCTGACCTGCAAACGATCGGCCAGGCTGCTTACCAGCAAACCGGCGCAACCCCGGATTCAGCTCCCCAAGCCCCAGAAAGTGATACTGGTAAGGGCGATGAGGACGTCGTGGAAGGCGAATTCAAAGAGGCGTAAAAAAACAGTGAGTGGTGAATAGATAATAGTGAATCGTAAGGCTGCCCCGATTGGAGCAGCCTTTTCTATCTTAAAAGTAAAGACAGCGCCCAGGATGAGGGGGGCATCCTAAAAGCGCTGCCTTCATTTTTATTATAGCACAAAAATTATAAATTGGAATGTTAAAAATAGGTTAATTCATCAATTCTCAAGTTTTAATTTTATAGGTCTCCCACTTTTATGAAAAACGATCTCCGGGATTGAACAAGGGTCATTTATTGCTCATAAAATATACTCCAAAGAGTCAGCAGCGCCAACGCGTAACCTTTTCTCACCCCCTAGTCGAACTTTGCCCTATTTCACAAAAAAATAGCATTTGATTTGACTTGGAGTAAACTCTAAGTTGTATACTTATTACTGGAGGTAGATTAATGAAGATATCGACAGTCAGTGAACGAACAGACGTTTCAGCAGACACGCTGCGCTGCTATGAACGTATTGGACTCATCCCCACATTAATCGAAACAAAAGTGGGATCAGGGATTACCAGGAAAACGACATAAAGCGGATTGAATTTATCAAGTGTATGAGAAGAGCAGGGCTTACCATTGAAACACTCAGTGAATATATTGGTCTCGTCCAGCAGGGTGATCAGACCATTGAAGCCAGGAAATAAATCTTGACAAAGCAGCGGGAGAAGCTTATCGCAAAAATGAACGCGTTACAAGAGACACTGGACTTGTTGGACTTCAAAATCAATGTGTACGAGAATGCTGTTTTAAAAAGAGAGAATGAAATCATTCAGTTAGAGGATTAAGAGAAAGAAAACAATATGAAACACAGAAATTTCATCTCACCATTCGTTTTCTTTTTCCTTCGATTTGCAAGCGCAGCATCGTTTCGCCCTTATTTAGTCCTCTTTTACCAATCCCTTTCCTTTACGGGCGCTCAGATAGGACTGCTGACAGGCATCATCCCGCTGATCACGCTGGTCAGTCTTCCAGTATTAACCTGGTTTGCAGACCTAACAAAAAAACACAAACTGCTCCTGGCTCTTTCATTATTGATTGCCGTCTTGGGATTGTTTGTCTTCCCATATCTAAGTAGCTTCACCCTCATTTTTATTGTGGTCGCTTTGTTAAATATATTTTTAGCCCCTATTGGTCCTCTTTCGGACAGCGCCACGATGTTCATGCTGGGAGATAGAAATGAATTATACGGTCATATTCGCCTGGGTGGTACGATTGGTTTTAGCATCGCTTCTGCAGTGGTAGGCTCACTTGTACAAAACTACGGCCTTAAAATTGCCTTTTGGAGCGCAGCCGTCTTGTTTTTCATCACCTTCCTCGTCAGTCAAAAGCTGGTTCATCCCTCAGAAGAAAGTGAAACCCCTGCTGATATGCGACAGGCGATTGTCCTGTTGAAAAACCCTCACCTCCTTATCTTTTTACTCATCAGTTTCGCAGGTGGACTTTCCAACGCTTTGGTCAATACCTATCTCTTTCCCTATATGAAAGCATTAGGTGCCAGGGAGTCGATCATGGGCCTGGCGCTCACGATAGGCACCATAGCCGAACTACCCATCCTGTTCTTTGTCAGTCACTTTATCAGAAAGTATAAGGCTTATACGCTTGTTATCTTTTCAACCGCGGTAACCTGCCTGCGTTTTCTAATGCTTGCCATTACGACTAATCCGGTTGTTGTGCTAATCATACAATTACTCAATGGGTTTACTTTCCCGCTTTTATCTGTTGTAGGGGTGACCTATGCTGATAAGCAGGCACCTGAAGGTTTTCACGCCACAGCCCAGGTACTGTTCAATGTTGCCTCGATAGGGATTGGCTCCGCCGTCGGCGGGTTTGTTGGCGGTCTGCTATTTGGAAGCGTAGGAGCTAGGGGAATGTACCTTGTTTTCTTTATATTCATAACCCTCGTCCTGATTTTTGTCAGCCTTGTGCACC
>JAYELT010000037.1:0-16661 GCA_034717715.1 Chloroflexota bacterium
AACTTCGAAATGTTTGTTTCTGATCGCCTTGTCAATTGTCGGGTTTAACACGGATTAGGACAAAGCAGAAAACATACGATCGCTTGGAGGTTAGAAAGATGAGAAAGGATCGCAGGTATAAAGGGGTCATCATTTCAGTAATTGCGATTCTAGGCCTTAAACTCGCCTTGTTGATGTATTTTCATGACCTGCCCGGGATGTGGACATTTTCTATTCTGGCTGTGGTTATTGCCACCGGAATTGTGGGAGTAATTTTATATATTTCCGAAATTCCACATCAACAATGATTTTATCCAAAAAACATCTTATTAACTTAATCATTATTATTGTGGTATGCTCTCATAGTCCAAGTTGAACCATATAAGATTTCAACAGGCTGGGATTTTATCCTGGTCTTATTTTTTAAACACCGCTCCAGCTCACTTAATGGTGTTACCGCGATGGCGGGTGAGGGAGCGGACACGGATGTGAATACACAACCGTGCACCTCATTACACCCATTAAGGAAAATTTTGTGAATTTCAATACTTTTTCATTCCACCCGCAGATCAACGCGGGAATATCCAATGTTGGATATAATACCGCAACCCAGATCCAATCCAGGGCGATTCCGCCAATTTTGGAAGGTTCTGATGTACTCGGCCTGGCCCAGACTGGCACAGGCAAGACAGCCGCGTTTGTGCTGCCAATGTTACAACGCCTGATGAAAGGCCAACGCAGAAAACTGCGCGCATTGATCCTGGCCCCTACCCGAGAATTGGCTGAACAAACCCATGTTGCCATCAAGGAACTTGGTGGACGAACAGGTTTGCGCAGTATTTCAATTTATGGCGGTGTAAGCGCCAATTCGCAGATAAGCCGTTTGCGGAACGGTGTTGATATTGTTGTTGCGTGTCCGGGACGGCTGCTCGACCTAAAAAATCAGGGTGCCATTGATTTACGAAACATTGAAATCCTGATTCTGGATGAAGCGGACCATATGTTTGATATGGGTTTCCTGCCGGACGTTAAGCGGATCATCAGCGCCATACCCCAAAAACGCCAGACTCTACTTTTTTCAGCCACCATGCCGGCAAAGATCCATGACCTCGCAACGAAAATAATGGATCATCCGGTCACGATTGAAATTGATATTACCAAACCCATAGACGCGATTGACCATGCGATCTATCCCGTGAACCAAGTCCAAAAACTTGATATGCTGTTATATCTATTGGACAAACACAGGAGCAATCAGGTACTGGTTTTTACCCGCACCAAACGCCGGGCATCAAAGCTTGCTGTGCAATTGAGCCAGGCAGGCGTATCCTCAACGTCAATTCAAGGCAATCTGTCTCAATCCAAACGACGGGCAGCGATGAACGCATTTCGGAAAGGGAAGGTCAAAGTTCTGGTGGCGACGGATATAGCCGCTCGGGGTATTGATGTGATGGAAGTTTCACATGTGATCAACTATGATGTACCCAATACTGCTGAAGCATATACCCACCGGACCGGCCGCACCGGACGCATGGAACAAACCGGTACAGCATTTTCACTGGTGACCCAGCAGGATCTGTCGATTGTTCATTCGATTGAACGAACCTTGGGAAAAGGTCTGGAACGCCGCCGTGTCAATGGCTTTGAGACGATCTTGAGGGAATCAAAGAAGAATAACCCCGTGAAAAAAAACAGCAGGATGTCCCGATCGAGGAAGCAAAACCGCTACCGGTCTTCTGCAAAGTATCATTAATCATCTGAAAGTCTGAAAGTGCCCATTCAAACTGAAGGGCACTTTTTCATTTGGAGAAGTGCGTCTCTCAATTGTGAAAAGTTATGTAAAGGTTATGGTTGCCGGGCGCATATCGGCATTGCTGGCGATATCCGTGCCTTCAAAACGGTTCCGCTATCGTTCTCTCGCGGCTTCCACGCTGATACACACCTATCTTCAAAGGCCTAACAAGAGTGGGTTTGAGTGCTTTCAGCGAAGCACAGACCTAATGAGAGGTTTTCTCAGAAATACAGAATCTACGAATTGAATCCCTTTTTGGGTAGGGGAGAATTTCTATGGTGCTTCCAGAAACACACAACGGAAACCGAGATGATGTTCCTGATGTTTTGGATGAAAACCATAACGAAGCGTAACCCGCAAGGTCCAAGGCTCGTGATTATATGAGCTGACCACTTTTACGACAGGATATTCAGTATCAAAACATTAATAATAAGTTGAATTTTATTTTGATAGAATTCAACTTCTGAGATTGCTGTTCCAAGCACTAGTATCGGGTCATACACAACTTAAATAAATGCTCTATGTCACAAAGAAATGGATATATAGAAAACCGACAAGGAGATTATGTAACGAATATTTCGAAAATTACAAAATATCTAGAATTAGTATGACTATTTAAATCACATAGCATTTGCAGTTTGAGTATTCCACTTTCATAATTTACGACTTACTAAGTGACCTGACCCCATAAGTTGTACCAACCTTTATGATAGTGCAACAGGCTGGATTTGGGTAGGCTGAACCAGGAAAGCTGCAGGCACTGGGGTATGATAACCCAATGAGCTATAGGGTCTCACTGTATTGTAATGTTTTCTCCACATCTCGATCAATACTTGTGCCTCTTTCAAAGAGTAGAAGATATCTCCATTCAACAACTCATCCCGCATCTTGCCATTGAATGATTCAATATAACCATTCTCCCAGGGACTACCAGGCTCAATGTACAGTGGCCGATCCTGTAATTTCTCCAGCCAATCCCTGACGCGTTTGGCAATAAATTCAGGACCATTGTCTGATCGGATATGGACAGGAACGCCACATTGGATGAACAAGTCCGTAAGCACCTCAACCACATCATGTAAATTAAGCCTTCTATTCACCTTGATAGCCAGACATTCACCCGTGAGCCAGCTAGCGACCGGCCACGCTCGGAAACGAAACAATGTGTGGGACGCCACAAGCGCCGCGGTAGCGGAGCGCATCGGGTGCATTCAGGGTTGGGCACTGGCTTGAATTTAAGAGTCTGGTGACTCTCAACTTTCTTTATCCTGCTGTGAAATTTCCCATGCCCAAAATTTTTCAAGGTCTGCCTTAATTTGTGCCACAACAAAAGCGATGACTACGGCATCATCACTGAGACCAATTACAGGTATAAAATCTGGAATGAAGTCGAAAGGTGAGACAAAATAAATTATCGCCGCAATCACTAGCACAATAGTACGCCATGGAACATCTGTATATTGCCGATTAAAGTAAGCGCGTGTCAGTCGGATTATCGCTGTTAGATACCTCCAAACTTCATCCAATGGCCCCTTGATCTTTCCCTTCGCCTTCTTCATTGCCTCATCAACGAGCTTTTTAACCTTCTCTGGGTCTCGGGCATATTCTTCAGCTTTACTTTTGGCTTGCTGAAACTCTGGCGACTTTACCGCTTCTTCGGGTTTAGGTGCAGGAGATTTAGGTCGTGTCGTTCTCCTTCTTGCTGTTGATTTCTTCGCCTCATCTTTAGGCTTCTTGGTTGCTGGTTTCTTCGACTTTGATGTGTTTGCTACCTTTTTCATCTCCATTTCTTTCTCCTCTCTTAAAAATGATCAGTGGCTGAACTTATTTAGCTTCCGATAAGCGGCCCAACGGGGTGATAAGCGAGATAATTTCTTGATAAACCCTGTCCACACATTATTATACATTCAAACAATTATGATCTAGGCTCATGTTCTCTGTTAGGCTCATGTTCTCAATCACGGATCGAAAGCGGTGCACAGCCTATTGGATAGCATGTAATGTTTCAAGAGGCTCTTCATTTAGCACCAATTCCGGTCTGAGTTTCGGATATAAAAATGATCATTCTGCTTACTGGCTTCTTTCACCGTCTTGCCTTGACTGATATAGATCTCAGCCTCTCGCAGTTTGGTTATGATTTGTTCTGATGTATAACCACGTCTTTTCTTGCCATTTCTGACCTCCATTTTCTCCAAATTCTATCACAGTATTTGGATCAGTTTTTGGGGGTCAGGTCATTTCACAAAATCATCAGTTTCAATTGTTTGTGTTACTTTAACAACCTCTACTTTAAGAGACTTAACTGCGTCAATCCATTCTTCAGTTGAATATCCAACCCATATTGGACTTGTATATAGGGCTATAACTAGAAGACCATTAAAATAATCAATATTCAATTTACATAAATCATATATATGTTTGAATAAGAATATCCCGCCCATTAATGAAAAAAACAGCATAGGGGAGATTAATTCAAAAGCTTCCACTGCTAGTTCAAAAGCGTCAAGCAAGGTTAAATTAATCCCTATATTACTAATATTGACCGATGAAACCTTTTCTTCTTCAATTTGAATAGGCTCATATGAATATCTTATTCCATAAAACTCAAAAAATTCGTTGATATATTATTTTGCAGATTCATATTCAATAATATGACCAGTATTTATACCTTTGCTGGAATATTCGATTGCTGCTTTATAAATTTCATAATTAAAATTAGCGCTATCTCTCATCATGGTTTACCTTCGTTTGGATTGCTTGGGGATTCATCAAAATCCCAAGAGTTTTCATTAGAATTAAAATCATTGAGATAAATAATTTCAATAATAATATCACAAGAAATATTTGCTTTATTTCAATTATTCTAAGAATTACGAAAAGCTAGTAAATCAAAAAAACTTTGAAATCCTTATCTCCATAGCAAGATGCTGGGAAATGCCCTGGTTATATAAATAACTCAGCTCTTCGATATTTTTCCAAAGATTGATAACTTGCAGCAATTAACAATGCTGCATTTTCACTCACTTCTGGCAAAATTTCCTCCTTTCTAAGAATTACTCCCCCAGTAAACTTGGTTGATTCCCTTCTTCCTTCCCCTTCATGCCTCGGTGCATGCTTTAAATGTCATGTTCACCTGTCTAATCGGGGACATGTCTATCTGTACCCCACTGACAGCAAACCAGCAGCTTATTTTTATCCAATAATTCCCAATATTTTTACAGGTTTTTAGATTTTCATCATATATAAATCCAACAATCCTTCTTGACCCTACTTTCGTTCTCGCAGGTGTCCTCACCTGCGATTGCGTGTCACTAGAGGTTTCCCTGCTGCGACCAAACAACCCCCACACCGCTTCGCTTCGTGGGACATTATGACCGGTGTGATTGGAGAAATTTCTACATCAAATCCAGCTTGGGACGGTACTGCAGCGCTTCCGCCAGGTGAACCTGGGTGATCGCATCTGATCCGGCTAAATCCGCAATCGTGCGGCTGAGCTTGAGCACCCGGTGATAGGCACGCGCCGTCAACCGCAGCTGGCGCATGGCTGTCTTCATCAAATTCTGGCAAGCATCATCCAGGGCGCAGAACTTGCGGATCTGCGCCGGCCGCATATCGGCATTGCTGGCGATTCCTGTGCCTTCGAAACGTTCTCGCTGCCATTCTCTTGCTGCTTCCACCCTTAACCGTATCTCTGCTGATGATTCGCCTGGTCGCATATCCCGCAGCTTTTGATATTCCACCCGCGGTACCTGCATGTGGATATCAATTCGGTCCATCAAAGGACCAGAAATTCGCTTTTGATAACGGGTGACTGCGGAAGATGTACAGGTGCAGGGTCGTGTTGGGTCACCGAAGTAACCGCAGGGGCAGGGATTCATCGCTGCCGCCAGTTGAAAATTCGCGGGGAAAGTCAGCGATCCTTGCGCCCGGCTGATCGTGACGACCTTATCCTCCAGGGGCTGGCGCAGCACTTCCAGCACCTTGGAGCTGAATTCCGGCAGCTCATCCAAAAACAGCACGCCACGGTGCGCCATGCTGATCTCACCTGGGTGCGGCCAGTTGCCCCCACCTACCAGCCCGGCATGGCTGATGGTGTGATGCGGCGAGCGGAAGGGTCGGGCACGCACCAGCGGTACATCGGAAGGCAGCTTATCTGCCACGCTGTAGATGCGGGTCACATCCAAAGCCTCATCAATCGTCATGGCTGGCAGGATCGACGGCAGTGCCCGTGCCATGAGTGTCTTGCCCGCGCCAGGCGGACCGACCATCAACAGGTTATGGCCGCCTGCAGCGGCGACCTCCAGGGCTCGTTTGACGTGTTCCTGCCCTTTGATCTCGCTGAAATCCGTCTCCACCAGCACTTCGGCCGGGTCTTGAGCAGGTGGATCAGCTGGGGCAAGTGGTGCGATCCCCATCAGGTGATCATGCAGGGCATTCAGGGTCGTCGCAGGGATCACCTGGATATCCGGGATCAAGGCTGCTTCAGGCGCGTCCACTTCGGGGACAATTACCGTTTTATACCCCTCTTGCCGTGCCAATGCCGCCATCGGTAAAACACCCTTCACATGCCGAACGCCCCCATCCAGGGAGAGTTCCCCAATAATAAATGTATCTTCGACGGATTCAGGGTCCAGCTGGCTGGTTGCGATCAACACCCCCACTGCAATCGGCAGATCATACGCTGGCCCCTCTTTACGAACCGAAGCAGGTGCCAGGTTCACCGTCAGCTTCTTGCGTGGATAGTAAAAGCCGGCATTTTTTACCGCCGATTGAACACGCTCGCGGCTCTCCTGCACAGCCGCATCCGGCAAGCCGACGATCACCATCTTCGGCAGCCCGCCCCCTGTATCCACTTCAACTTCAACGACAACGCCGTCCAAGCCGATCACGGCACAAGAGAATACCCTTGCCAGCATTAGCACCCCGATTCTGCGATAATGTCAATTAAAGAATTTTAGCATAGATTAGGAGATTTCAACTCTCTTTCAAGCTAAATCAAATACAGCATTTAATAAAGTTCTTACCATTATTAAATTATGATATGGGGGAAAACTTTCAATTGATGCAATTATTATCCAATTGTCAAATTTGATTGGCATAGACAAGATTGTCGTTGTGCATGAGTTTAGTGCACACGCATCTCAAAAAAAAAATTAAAAAGAATTTTTAATTATCGTAACTGCAATTCGTCTATCTTAAAACAAGTTTACTTGAAAACGCAGGGAATTGCCTACAACCCGGATAAAATATCAATCTGCCTGATATTCAATCGCTTTCAAACCACTTGTCGGTAAGATTCTGCAAGCTGCCATCGATTTTAATTTCGCCCAATGCTTCATTGATCTTGCTGAGTAAATCCTTGTCAGGAGACGAGTCGCAAAAAACAATGACGAGTGGAATCACATAAAAAAGTTCGCCAACCATTTTAATTTCTCCCGGGTATTGATCATTGTACTGCAAGGCTCTCGTATAACCCATTACCACAGCATCGGTTCCTTCATCCAGTAACAATTTTACTGCTGAATCCAGATCTTCGAATTGGAAGATCTGCGCACCCCAGCTTGCTACCTCATCTTCATCCACATTTCTAACCTGTATGCTTACTTTCTTATTGAATAGATCGTTTGTACCGTTGATTGTCTTTGTTTCAGATTGGACGACAATAATTTGTCCACTATTGAATCTTAGTCCTCTTACATCCCCTCCAAGAACACTGATCTTCGATAATCATCAGAACCTTCCAAATCTCATTTCCACAAACTCCTAATAAGATTTCGTAATTCATTTAGCAATATGTATGCAAAATGCTGTTGTTTTTTGTTCACAGCATAATCAGGTTATGGCCGCCAGCACTGACATCGGCTGCACACCCTTCACATGCTATACGCCCCAATCCAGGCCGATCATGGTGCATGAAAATACCCAAACCAGCATAAAAATGTCCCTTTGTTTATATCCATTCTATGAAACGATTTAGCATGAATCTGAATTTATCAAGGAATGATAACTTTAGATCACATAAAATTTGTCGAATTGCCAATTTACAGTGAGAAATATAATAATAATTGCGGTTCCCCTATTTATTACAACAACTTTCTCAAGAAGCAGCCTGCCATGCCGCCGTGATGATCTTGCTCCTCTTCTGCTTCAGCATTTCTTCTGTCAAATCACAGTAATCAAGGAACATCTCATGCGAGAACTTCCTGTTTTGGTAGACCGTGATAACATTGTCAGGGCAAATTGCCACGCAGCGCATACAAAAAATGCAATTTTCTATATCAGATAACCCAAAAGCTGCATCAAAGGCCAGGGTTGGGCATGCTGTCTCACACTTATAACACATCTGGCAATCTTCGATATTTCGGTAGGGCTGCGGCCATCTGCGCTCTGTCCGCTTCTCTTTCTTCGACTGTGCCAAAATCGTACGGGAATAACTAAAGGGTTTTTGCAATCTAAAAACCGGTGGATGATCCTGTGAGAAGCGCTCGATTGCCAAATGTGCATATTCACGTGCTACCCTGAAATCTTGCACGTCAGGACGCTCACTTAACACTGACCATCCCGCATAATTATAGGAATGCTTGCCAAGGAATTCCGCCGAGAACAATACCTGGAATCCTACCTGTTCCAAAAGTTTCTTCGTATGATAATGCGCATACCCGGACGTTCTTCCACCGAAAGTAAACAACATGGTGCATCGCTTCCCGTGTCCCTCAAGCCTTGGCAGCCATGAATTGATCACACCTGGTGCGAAATTATCATAAACAGGAAAACCAAAGATGAAGTTCTTTATTTCGTCGTCTACCAATGGTTTCGTACGAGAATCAAACGATGTCACATCGTAAAGGTTAACCTCACAACCCCTGTCCAATAAAACATCCCTTATGATCTTAACATACGTTTGTGTCACATTTGTAGCAGAAAAATAGACAATAGCTATGTTGGTATTCATTAATGTGGCGCCTTCCCTTCAATATGGGATCAATTCAATCGCAAAAGTCGATCTAAAGCCTAATGTGTTCTTTAATAAAGGATAGCAATCCATTTTGAGCAGCACCAGCGCACATCTTGCCTAAAATTGTGACTCAACCTTGGCTCGTGATTTCATTCCGATGTTTGATCCTCTCTGAAGATGGTATAGGTTGTGCTCCAAAAACAATAATCAACAATATCATCACTTCTTGCGACAAATGGTCCAAGTAGCCGAACGCCCGTATCCTCCAGCCAACCACAGGTAATTATTCCACATGCACAATGGCCGTGACAAACGTACGTCACGCCGGTTTCGAAACACGATTCACTTGTGTCAGGCGGAACGTGGGTGGTTCCGCCAAAATCATCCGCAGCAGTGAGCACTTCACCACCACCCGAGAACCAGCGGAAACCATATGTAGCGATATCAAGTTCAGCTGTTCGCGTAATTGTAAGCACCTCGTCACCAGCTACCTCAAACCAATCAGATATGTACGCCCTGCACCACCAATCTCCAGACCCGTCGCGCCAGGTAAGTTCAAATTCAGGCGAATTCCAATCAGCAACCCGTCGAGTCGATCTGCCGCTGCTTACCGATGCTCTTAGCTGCATATCCCATGTATTCTTGCCGCCGACATTTTCCCCGCGAAGGAGGGTATTGCCCGTTGGGCAGAACATTGCATATCCAACCATCCAGGAAATTCGCAGTCTGGCAACACCTTCCACTTCATATTGGTTATTGGTGGTATCTGACTCGGCAATGGAATCATCTGGATTGATGATGACGGTATAGCCAGCGCGCATACGTGCTCGTTCGGATTCATTAAGAGGCCAAATTAGGGTAACATCATCCCGGGGCTCAAGGTTCAAGTCAATATATCGCTGCGTGAGTGGGCGACCTTCTGCAAAGGTGATCCAAACCAAAAGGTTAGCAAGATCAAGCGATCCCCCGGTGTCGGAAGATGAGATGGGATCCTCACCTTGATTCTGTACATCTATTCTTATGTCATTCGATTCCTCTTCATAAATCACATTTGTAATTGACAGATCAGGGAGTGGACGGCAGTATGGCTGCTTTTCTCCCAGGATTTCTGAAGTGACCAGGCGGTCTCGCACTTCCTCAACTGCATTATTTGGATCCAGGAGCACGCACACACCAAGTGCGGGTTGGGGATTGAGGCCGCCATGGGAGAGAATCCGTGTCTCTCCAGGTGCTAAGGTCACATCCTGCCAATCAAAGGTCCCAATTTCCTCACCATCAGGCCAACTGACCTGCGCGACGATGTTCTTTTCAGACCAGGTTGCCTGGCCTACATTCCTGACATGGATTCGTACTCGCTTGGAGGATGGATCAACCGTTAACTTTTGCACAACCAGATCTGGCAAAGGGGGCGGCGCTCCCGGTTCAACCACAGGCGCTTCTTCAACAGGTTGGATTGAAAAATTGACGATGCACCAATCAGGCAAGCGTCCCACCGGGTAGTCTGTATCAATAGCACCGCTGAAAGAACCTGCCAACCGCTCTTCCGGAACACTTACTTCACCGGAGCAAACCTTGTTTCCACCCTGATAGATATCAAAACCGACCCACAGTAATAATTCGGAAATGTTTGCTCTCCCTGGCGGGAATTCAACAATCAACTGTGTTTGATTATTCCCAAAACCGCGCATGATCCGACTGATATTGTATGTGTCGTTCTCAGATAGCCCAAAAGTCGTGGGGAAGTTATCTCCCTCAATGGGACGACCATCAAATCTAAGTTCTTGATCGTTAGCATAAAATGAGCCATATACCGGGCTGGGATTGCGGCCTAATTCTCCTGTTGTCAATGTTTCAAATGTGATCACCACTGATCGACCACAACCCGCCCCCCCCACTTCGTTTCCACGAATGAAAGCTGTCTCGGATGGCAGTGAATAATCTCCTTCAGGGTATGCCGTCCTGAAAGCAACAACCTGGAAGCCATATTCATCCCCACAAGGCAAGTTGAACCATTCACTGGGAAGGGACGCCTCATGAGCAGATCGATACTCGGTCCATTGTAAAGTGTTGTTCAATAATATGGCAAACCCGTCGATTTCATCACGTTCTTCAGGCAAATAATCCCATTCCAGGGTATGGTCTTCTTCATTAATTCGCACATTCCAGGGTGGGGTAATACTTCTGTCTAGTCCTTTATCTGCTGTTGAGACTTTATATATCATCCTGAAAATTGCTTCTCCCCCCGTACTGAACGTGTGTTGAAGGATGCCCCATCGCTCAGGTTCAATGGAATCAACAATACGACCCAGGTTGACGGATTCCGTGCCGTCTTCGATCACCCCCACACAACTGATATCCAGGGGAACAGAGTCAGACATCGGCCAGGGAAAACGCATCGCATTTTCATCGGCAAAATGCACAGCTACATCCCATGCGGTACCTGAGCCACCTGATGAGGAAAAAGTCTCATCTGTTGCCTGATCCCCGTCCACATCAGGCACCCAACGGGGGTCGGCACCTGCTAAGCTAGAATAGCAGTGGAGCATATCATAACTCCCCTCCGTCTCCAAAGATAACACCTCGACCTTTAACTGGGCTGGGATTTCAACAGGCAGCAATCTTAGAAGTTCAAGCCACGTTGGATCAATCTCGAATGCTGGTAAGGGTGGTTCCTCATCATCTGGAGGGAGTTCCCGGTCTTCAGAAGGCCAATCTATCGGAGGCTCCTCCATTCCAGGTCTAGAAGATGATCCAGAGTCTTCTCCTGTGAGGTCAATTTCATCACCAGCTTCAAGACTTGCAGGGTCAAGACCTTCATTCAGTTCAACAACTTCTTCTTCGGTCATGCCATGCGCCTCAGCTATCGATTCCAAAGATTCCCCCGGTTGAACCACATAGACAGGTGTCTGTTCAACAGTTTGTTCAACAGCCGTAACGATAATGCTGGCTTGCCCGGAATCCCCGTCGACTGTTTTGGCTCGTGCAATGATCAGGTGTTCACCCTGGGGGTAGGGCATCCAGGCTGCAGAAATCACAAGCTTCTCAACCGCTTTATCGGGGTTGACCTCTTTCCTGGAGATCAATTCATCATCAACCCAAAGTTCAAATTCCACCAAACCATCCTGGTCATCAGCTGTGGCATGGATGAGTACGCCCCTCCCAACAGGAACCTCTTCTTTGTTAACTGGATCCTGGATCAACACCAAAGGAGGAGAATATTCGGTCTTTGAGTGACGCACCAACAAGTAAACTGCAAAAACAAGCACACACAACCCAACACATATCAATATGATAAAGAGATACTTCCGCTTTTTCATAACTTTATCCTGTCTATTCAAGGTTTACAGTGAAGTAGGACCATGACGACCATTCGCTCTCATTTCCCACACCATCCAGGGCCCGTACCCGCCATCGATAGTACCAGCCGCATTCAGTCGAAATCTGTGCAGTCTTGTCCTGGATACCAACGATCGGGCTGCCAGGACGAGAAACCCAGTTGCTGTTGTCAGAGGATCGCTGAAATTCCACCTGGTACTCGGAGATACCGCTGGGATCAGAAACCGGCAGCCAGACCAGGGATTGGAAGGAACGGCATGAAAGACTCAACCCATCCGCAGGGACCTGAGGTGCCGGTGCTGCCGGCGGAGTAATATCAGGAGGGGTCTGGGTAATGGTGGGTGTTGATGTACTCGGTATGGGTGTACGAGTAACAGTTGCCGTTGAGGTTGCTGTGATTGTCCCTGAAGGTTCGGAGGTACTGGTTGCTGTCGTTATTGTTGTTGTCGCTGAAGCAGATGCTTCAGGTGTGACGGCAGTCAGTGAATTGGTCAATGTCATTTGTGGTGTTTCGGTGGATATAGTTCCGCCAAAATGGATAACAGCAGAGTCATGTTCGCTGACACTGCCGCTATTACCATATGCAACCACCTGGATCAAATAATCACCTTCCTCCGTGGGGGACCATAATGCTTCAAAACTGGCCAGGTCATCCTCCGTAGGTGGATCTTCAATCATCGCAATTAACGCTGAATTAACCAAAATTTCAACCCTGCTGATACCATCAGGCGAAGACGCATGACCTTTGATTTGAATAGGCTGCAGAGTTGGAAAGACAAGATCATTAAGGGGGACATCAATCCAAACATAGGTGCCACCTTTTTGATAGAGTCCGCATGCCGAGAGAAACAAAATGAAGAGTAAAAGTATCACTTTCCTAAAAAATTTCATTCTGTACATTTCTTCCTCCTGGACTGGAGAGGATTAAGTTGTATCGGTATTAGTCTTAGAAGTACTAACCCAATTGTCTAATTTATATTTGAAACTGGATAAATGACTGGTAAATTGGAATGGGAATCAGCAATGGCGGTGCTGTTCCTGAATCTTTTTTCAATTTTAGCACAAATTTATCATTGCAAATGTGATTTGAGACAGGACCCAAGCGGAAATACAAAGTGAATTTTTAATCTCCTGGTTTAATGATTTCAGACAGGATCACATTCAGCTTACCCCTTTGATGAATCAGTTTTTGCGATTCAATGTGATTTATAGCAGCACGTCAATGGTTATTTTTCCTGGATGGTACAATCTGTAATCACAAAACAATAAACATATGAAACCACACGAAACATGAAAAACCAAAAACCATTCAACCGACGAATATACCACAGCCTTCGAGAGCTCATCAAAGACGCTTCCAGCACCATGAAACAACGCAAACAAATCAAGATACTGATGCAGGGGGGAATTGTCTCAACGGCTTTTCGGGAACGGATCATGCTCACCGTGACTGAAGTAAATGGATGTAGATATTGTCAGTATGCTCATGCCAAAATGGCCCTGGATGCAGGTCTTTCACAAGAAGAAATTGAAACGCTTTCCACAGGCATTTTTCATCACTGTCCTGCCGAAGAAGTGCCTGCACTCCTTTACACCCAGCATTGGGCTGAAGCTAATGCCAATCCAGAAAAGGAAACTCGCCAACGTGTGATAGAGATTTATGGACAGGAAAAAGTCGAAGCGATGGAACTTGTGATGCGCATGATCCGAATGGGGAATTTATTAGGAAACGCCTGGGATTACATCCTCTTCCGCATATCCTTTGGATATTGGGGTAAATGAACTGAGATCTGAGTGTTGATTAGAGGATTCAGGATTTCAGCCCATCGAGAGGAAATCAACTCATAAGAAACTATCACCGAAAAGCCATGATGCTTGTCACATCAATGCCGCTTATTCACTCTTCAAACGCGGATTCAGGATCCGTTCCAATGCGAATCCGAATAACGAGAACCCTAAACCGGTCAAAAGTAATAAAACAATCGGCTGCAGCACCCAATAGCGTGAAAAAAACAGTCCGCTGTGCATTGTAGCCTGGTAAATCACCGTACCCCAGGTCGGATAGATCATTTTGATATTAAAGAAACCCAGTGTAGCTTCCAAAAAGACAAAAGAAGGGATTAAAATCACCAGCTGGGGGATCAGCACGGGAATTAACCTGGGAACCATATAGCGCAGGATAATGCGCATATTGCTGGCGCCGTAAGCTTTGGCCGCCTCGATGTAGGGTGCTTCTTTGATTTGCAGGAATGCCGCCCTGAAATTTTTCGTCGGGGTACCAAAGGCACTTAAGATAATATAAACGACCAATATGGTCACGATATCAATGTCCAGGAACGCATATGCCATGACTGCAATAGCCAGAATCGGTAAAACCAGGTTGACATCAATCAATCGCTGCACAAGATTATCCATCCATCCACCAAACCAAACACCGGTTGCAGCAAATATCATCGAGATAATCGTAGTTGACAGCGCGCCTAACAAACCGATCAGGAGTGCATAGGGTATTCCCCATAAAAGTGGCACTACCAGATCTCTGCGATAGAAATCTGTGCCTGCTACGCCGTAAACCTGCCCCAATATAACCAGGTCAGCGTCAAGATCTCTATCAGCCTCAAAAGTCACACCCTCAATCACTAATTGATATTGCCCTGGAAGGATCTCTGCCTGATCAGATTCAGGATTAGCAAATAAGAGGTCATGAAAAGCATGGAAGGATGTGTCTAATGGGTCAAACCACATCTCGAACTTAAAATCATCTGTCAACAAATTGTTGGCGGGGATGCTCTCTTCAAAATCATATTTCGCATCTGTTCCCACAGCCAAAGCTTTGAGTTCGATTTCTCGCCCATCCGGTGTCTTCCACAGGACGGAGGCGAACGGCCTTTTATCAACATACTTTGTATTGAAATATAAAAATACCTCCTTGGGGAAATCGACATAATCGTAATCAAAATTAAAGGTGATCGATATTTTATCAACATCTTCAGACACAGGAGTGATTATTTTCTCGCCTTCACCCTCTTCACTATTCAGTTCAAGAATTGAGAGGTAATCCTTCTCACGAAACCAGTTAACCCAGGCTGGTTTTGCCAATTGAGGTATGCGTGATTGACCGCTAAGATTCGAGCGCTCCCAATCACCCCCTATTTTTTCATATGGAAGGAAAATGACCGCGTAGAGGGAACCCAGGATCAGCAATAGGATAATGATAAAACCGATGATGGCAGAAGGGTAACGACGGATTTCCCTCGCCATGTTTTTAATCCCGCGCCAAAGCTGCGCTCGCAGCAGTCGAAATTGACCATTATTAAATTTATTATTATTATTTACTCGGTCCACATCAGGCTTTTGCCACCGATGAACGATACTTTGACGTGGTTCTCTCCGATGGAATATCTCTTTGATCGATTTCCACAAAGCTTGCCTGCGGCGTTTGAGCCGCAGGGTAACATCCTTATGCCCAATGGTGACCCGTGGGTCCACCAAGACATAAACAAAATCAAGCAGCAAAACAACCGCACCCATCAGGTAAGCGAACATCACCACAAGTGTGATTGAGATCAACAAATCACCAGGATAAATATTTTCCCCCCACAAATTCGGCAAGCCCTTTACCACATAAAGCCAGCCTAATCCAGGCCAGTTAAAGACCACTTCAAGCGCGATGGTCATTTGCCAAAAACTCACAAACAGCAAGGAAAAACTCGTAATGATATAAGCTAAGGAAGGCCTGAGGATATACTTTCTTTCAAGTATTCGATTGGATAAGCCTTTTGCTTTTCCCAGCTCTACATAATCCTCAGAAGAAAAGGTGATAAAAAACGTTCGCCATGAATACACCAGCTGGAAAAATAGACTCAAAGCAATCGAAAACACAGGCAGCGCCATATGCTTCAGGATCACCGGGATGTAACCCCATCGGGTTTCCGGGGGCATCGAATCGTACATCCGTCCAGCTGGGAGAATTCCCAATTCAAAAGCAAATAGCCAGATCAACAAAATCCCAATGACCCAGCTGGGGATGGAGGAGAGCGGTGAAAAAAAGGAAATGACTCGGTCAAACCATTTGCCATAGTTACGTGCAAGCATCAGGGAAAGTGGGAGTCCAAACATAAAAACCAAGAAAAATGCACTTCCTGCTAACAACATCGTATTGGGAAGGTAACTCAGCAGTAATTCCTGGTTGAGGTCGAATTTCACAGGTCTCCAGCCGATGACCGGGAAGGGGTTTACCTCGCCAACCCGGAGGCGACCCCAGTCTAATTTTAATGCTTTAAGTGTCCATAAAAGGTGCCGCTGAAATTTCGGCAAGTTCAATCCAAATTCCTCTACCAATTCCTCGTATAACCATTCGACAGCAGCTTCACGCTCGAAATACGGTAAATGCCTGACGCTGGGATTTTCGCGTATATAGAGATCAATCGTCCGATCAATTTGGTTCTCAATTGTGGCATCCAATTGTGCTTCAGAAAATCCAAATCCGACCCTAACGGTGCGATTCATTATCGTGACTGTAATAAACACACCCAAAAAGATCGTCAAACTGATTAATAAGCCCTTTTTCAGCAGATGAAGAAATCCACGATAAAAGGC
>JAYELT010000038.1:0-4534 GCA_034717715.1 Chloroflexota bacterium
CTCTGGGTCCACCATAAAAAACCGCCGTAAGGCGGTTTTATCCTTAATTCAGCAAGCTTCCATTGGAAACATAAGAAGAGGAATAACAGGCTTGTGGCATATCAGTAAGTTTGAGAACTTGGTAAAACTTTATCAATGAGCTGATTGACTGATTGAGTGACTAACAAATCGTAAATCTTTGAATAAATAGTTCAGCACTGAAATGAATCACATGAAAAATTATTCTTTAGGTTAATTCATGGCAGAGGGTCGTACCGCTGAAGTTTATGCCATAGATAAAGACCAGGTCATCAAACTTTTCTTTGAAGGGTTTCCTGCAAAACATGTACAACAAGAGATTGATATCGCAAGAGAGATATCATCATTGCCTTTAGCAACACCAAAAATTATTGACAGTTTGGAGTTCGACGGGCGGCAAGGGATTATATATGAGCGTGTATATGGCCCATTGATGCTGAAAGCATCAATTGCAAAACCCTGGAGGTTATTTCGCTTCGCCCGACAGTTAGCGGAACTGCAAACCGAGATTCACAAATTTAAAGGAATTAGTCTGCCATCTCAGGGAAAATCTATCATAACGTGTATCCAGCAGCTTGAAAATTTTCCACCTGATCTAAAATCAAGAGCTCTTAACTTGTTGGAAACGCTCCCTGATGGCGATGTATTGTGCCATCTTGATATTCATCCTGACCAGGTGATAATCGCAGATGATGGTCCGGTGATCATAGACTGGGTGACAGCGAAACAGGGGCACCCACATAGCGATGTTGCCAGGACATGTGTCATACTCAAATTTGGGCAGCTGTCCTATGGTGGTTGGGCAATGCGAACACTAGCTAATATTTTACGCTCCGCTTTCTATCGAACCTATCTCTCTTGTTATCTTGAGCTGAACCCAGCCACTACAACGGACGAGATAATTGACTGGATGGTACCAGTTGCGATTGCTCGTTTAGATGAAAATGTACCCGGTGAACGCGAACCAATTCTTAGCTTTGTTCAATCACACCTTTCGGTGTAATATTTCCATAACGAGAGAAAGCTTCATCAGAACAGCTAAACATATTCTCAAGATCCAAAATCCGCTTATCCATTCGCTCAACACCTTACGCCCTCTTTTGAAGTCTGCACCCTTGTATGTAGAATTCGTTAATTTGTAACAAGAGCAGCCTTCTTTAATATTTTGAACGCAATCAGTGTTAAAATGGCTGAGTCCTAAAATGTTTGAGACTTTCTCGATATGGAGGAATTATGGAAATTGCATTCAAAGTTGCCGCATTTGATGAAGACAGAGACTGTGCACGATTCACGAAGGTGGGCATGGAAGGCGTTCAACGCAAGAGCCCGGACAGGCCTGTCAGCTTGATGAGTTTCAAAGCCAGGCGGCTGGTGAATCAGGCTGAGATCCGGGGTCTCTGTTATAAACGCTTCACTGCAGACATCACACTGGATTGCAAGCAGATGCCCGAAACGGGCGCACGCATCAGCTCCGGCGAACTGGTGCTGGGCATCCTTCCTGAAAGGAAAAAGTGCTGGCCGGAGTGTATCCTGCTTCAGAAAAAGCTGCCATGTCCGTTGATTAATGGTGTGCGATACGCTTCAGTAGAGTTTCCCGGATCACTATGCATAGGTGACAGCCTCAAGGTTGTAAAAGTGAAGGGATCAGATGCGGCAGATGTTTGATGTGATTAGACCTTTTGACGCAGATCGATTCACGATAAGAGCATTGTTTTTGCATCGTCTCTTTCACATATAGTGTTGAAATACAATATTGAAATGTGCTACAATCATCTCAATAAGATAAAAAACATCATGGTAGGAGTAGTAGACCATCCGTCAGCGAATCGGCGATAACGGTGAAAGACCGACAGGTGTTGCGGAACGCTGCAAGCTGCAAGGTCGAACTCGCCTTACCTGTCCCCCAATAGGGGCAAATGGCATCGGTGAAATGCAGTAGCCGGTGACGGCAACCGCTCGTTAGCGCGGCCCAAGCTGCCCGGCCATGATTGTGCACCGGGAAGCAGGGTGGTACCGCGGCGCAGATCACGTCGTCCCTGTTTGGACGGCGTTTTTATTTTAACTCAGCACCAACACGGTACAATAGGTGCTGTTGTTCAAATTTTGAACAAATATAGAATAAAGGATCCAATAGCGAAAAATGAAACCAGGATTTGGAGAAGAATATGACTGACCCAACCAGTATACCCATGTATAGACATGAAGTAGTCGAGCCAAAGTGGCAGAAGCAATGGGAAGCGGACGGTCTTTATCACGCCGATATTGATCATAAAAAACCGAAATTCTACGCATTGACCATGCTGCCTTATCCTTCCGGTGATCTGCATATCGGCCACTGGTATGCCATGACACCTTCTGATGCACGCGCCCGTTTTATGCGGATGCAGGGATACAATGTGCTGTTCCCGATGGGTTTTGATGCTTTCGGCCTGCCAGCAGAAAACGCTGCCATCAAGCGCGGTATCCATCCCAAAAAATGGACTTATCGCAATATTGACAATATGCGCCAACAGCTTAAATCGATGGGTTCCATGATCGATTGGCGGCGCGAGGCCATTTCAGCAGACCTGAGTTATTACAAGTGGACGCAGTGGTTTTTTATCAAGTTCTTTGAAAACGATCTGGCTTATCAAAAAGAAGCACCGGTTGATTTTTGCCCGCACTGCAATACGACTTTAGCGCGAGAGCAGGTGCACGGTGAAGACCGTCACTGTGAACGCTGCGGTACTCCTGTGATCAAGAAAAATTTGAAACAGTGGTTCTTCCGCACGACCAAGTATGCTGATGAGCTGCTGGATTTCAACGGGATGGATTGGCCTGACCAGGTCAAGACACTGCAAACCAACTGGATCAACCGCTCCGAAGGTGCTTCGGTGGTCTTTAAGACTGAGGATGGTGATGCAATTGAGGTCTTTACGACTCGTCCTGACACTTTGTGGGGTGCAACCTTTATGGTGCTGGCTCCTGAACATTCCCTGGTTGAGAAAGTGACCAGCCCGTCACAAGCTCAGGTCGTGACTGAGTATCAAGCACAGGCAAAGCGTATGGATGATATTCAAAGAGAATCAACTGACAGAGAAAAGACAGGTGTATTTACGGGTGGTTATGCTATCAACCCGGTTAACGACGAGAAAATCCCAATCTGGATTGCTGACTATGTGTTGATGAGCTACGGTACAGGTGCGATCATGGCGGTGCCTGCCCACGACCAGCGCGACTTTGAATTTGCAAGACAATTCGACCTGCCGATTATTGTCGTCATTCAACCCCCTGATGAGGATCAAATCAATGCAGATGAGATGGAAGCTGCTGTCCCTGCCAGTGGAGTGATGGTTAACTCTGGTCTTATGACCGGTACACCTGGAGAGGAAGCCTTTGACCGCACGATTGATTTCTTGGAAGAAAAGGGCGTAGGCAAACGGGCAGTGAATTATCGATTGCGTGATTGGTTGATCTCCCGGCAGCGTTATTGGGGTGCACCGATACCGATCGTCCATTGTCCCAAGTGCGGTCCTGTGGCAGTTCCGGAAGAAGAATTGCCGGTTCAACTCCCCGAAGATGTTGAATGGCTGCCCACGGGTGAGAGCCCTCTCAAGCTGCATCCAACCTGGCGCTTTACAGTATGCCCGAAATGCGGCGGGAAGGCAGAACGTGAGACGGACACCATGGATACTTTTATGTGTTCCAGCTGGTATCACCTGCGTTATCTGAGTCCGGATTACGATCAATATCCCTTTGATCCAGCGGAGTACGATTATTGGATGCCAGTCGATACCTACACTGGTGGGATCGAGCACGCCACTATGCACCTGATCTATACGCGCTTTTTTCATAAGGCGTGCCGTGACCTGGGGATCACCAAGGGTGACGAACCCATGCTGCAGCTGCGTAATCAAGGTATGGTGCTGGGTGAAGATAATGAAAAGATGTCTAAAAGCCGCGGCAATGTCATTTCACCTGATGATCTGATCGCCGAATATGGGGCTGATACGGTTCGAGCCTATTTAATGTTCTTCGCTCGGTGGGAACTGGGGGCGCCCTGGAACAGCAGCGGTATTGAAGGCAGTGTGCGTTGGCTGCGGAAAGTTTGGTACACCTTCCTGGAACCTGCTGTTAAGGTGGATTCCGCAGATAAATCCGTCTTACAAAGCCTGCGGCGGAAAGTCCATCAAACACTGCAATCCGTTACACGGGATTTCGAAACCTTTAACTTCAATACGATTGTTTCTGGACTGATGGAACTTCTCAATCAGATGACTGCTGCCAAGTCAGCCGGTGCCTTTGGCTCGGATGCCTGGCGGGAGGCGGAAAATATTTATTTGCACATGATGGCGCCGATCTGTCCACACATAGCTGAAGAATTATGGGAGCGCACAGGACATGCCTACTCGATTCATAAGCAGGCATGGCCTGTAGTGGATGTCGCTGCTACAAAAGAGGAGGAAATCACGTTGATCGTCCAGGTTAACGGTAAGCTGCGCGACAGGTTGACCGTTCCGGTGAATATCAGTGAAGA
>JAYELT010000039.1:0-4394 GCA_034717715.1 Chloroflexota bacterium
CTGGCTATGTGGTGGGTGCAAACGGTGGAAAAGGTGGGCGTATCCTGATTCATAATTGGAATGGGGACATTGTCCTGTGCAACAGCGCCAGTTTCACAGCCGGCAGCGGCGGTGATGGCGGGGATGCAACTTCCAATGGGAAGGAAGGTCGAAGTGCAACCGCTATTGGCGGCAATGGCGGGAAACCCGGATCCCTCACCTTTATCACCGATCAATTTCATGAATTGGTCATAGAGGGTAAGGGCGCTCCGGGTGGAACTGACGTCATTATGAAACTGGGGAAAGGTGGGGACGGCGGGGACGCAACGGCTAATGGCGGCGATGGTAAGACCAACTGCGACGCGCCAACCCTAGGAGGGCGGGCTGCCGCCAGGGGTGGTCGTGGTGGAAGTGTTAAGTTCACAGTCCGCTTCAGCCAAACCCGATTTTCTGCACCAGGCAGCATCAACATCCTGGTGCCTGCAGGAGCAACGGGGGGGGATGGCGGGAATGCCACTGCAACCGGCGGCAAGGGTGGCAATGCAGCTAACCCGGGGGGTGCTGCGTGCAACAGCTGTATTGCGGGGAAGAATGGGGGGAGTGCGGAGCCAAATGGCGGCAAGGGCGGCTCAGCTTACCTGCGTAGAGTCAAACCTGGCCTTCCGATTACGACACCGGTCATGTCAGGGGGAAAAGGCGGGGATACAACAACGAACGGCGGTGCAGGTGGTAACGCATCAGAATGCCCGAATGCCAACAAAGGTAAAGACGGCGGCAAAGGTGGGGGCGCGTTTCCCAGGGCAGGGAAAGGCGGCAAAGGCTCAAATCCAGCCAACAATGGCGCAGCAGGCAATGTTTTTGGCAAGGCTGGCACGGGCGGTGCAGGTGGTAAAGGCCTCCTGCAAGGCGGTGCCGGCGGTGCTGGCGGCAAAGGGCGGGGGGTACCGAAAGGCGCGGCTGGAAAAGCTGGCGGCATTGTCGGTGGGTTGGCAGCAAAGATCGATAATATCATTGTCAACCTTGTAGACCCCGCTGAGAAGGTCATTGAATTGGTGATTCAATTTACCTTCCCGGGTTGGGATTGGGACCGCGGCAAACCCATCATGGCGGTTGAAATGGAATTTATCCAGGAATTGTTCTTCTCTGATGTGGATGACTCACATTACATTGATGATGGGACGATTGAAATCGAAATGATGCTTGATCAGGCCCTGGAATCGGGAGCAGCATCCCTGGTGTTGATTGACCAGGATGGCAATCGAAGCGAGGCTTTCCTGTGTGAGATCGAAGTCCCGGTAATTGAAGCCACTGAAGAGCCACAGGCACAGGGTTCACCCCCTGTCATCACCGCAGTGGAATTTCCCAGTGGGAACGTCATGGATCCGATTGCCAATGATTTGATTGAACTACCCGCTGATGACACAGAATTTGGTGGGTGGATCCACTTTGAGGATGCGGATGGCGATGCAAGTTATGTCAGCTTTGAACCCATGGAAGTCGACTCTAACTTTCAAGGCTTTGGATTTGAATTAGAAGAGTGGTTCCTTGAAGGCGATTTTTTTGAGGGGCAATTCCAATTCCATCTCTGGTGCGGTGAAAATCAGGCCCAACAGCAAATCTCGTTAAGGGTCATGCTCCAGGACGTTGCAGGGAATTGGAGTGAACCAGCTATCCTGGCGCTGTGGTGCGAATGATGAAATAATTAAGATATTCATACTGTTTGATACTGCAATATTGAAGATACACATTCACCAGTCTTGCCCTGGCGTCTCATTGATGTCAGGGTGTTCTTTAATTTGAATTACAATAAAATCTCCCGCATTACCCAGTAGACTATTGATTGGAGGCGATTGGTGGAAAATTCTCAAACCTTGATCTCAAAAATGACTTTGGAAGAGAAGGCATCCCTCTGTTCCGGCTTGGGTTTCTGGCATACCAAGGGAATCGAACGGCTGGGAATCCCTTCTATCATGCTGACCGACGGCCCACATGGCCTGCGCAAACAGATCGGGGACAGCGATCTGGTTGAGCTGGAAGATAGCGTTCCAGCCACGTGTTTTCCAACAGCATCCACCCAGGCTGCGACCTGGAACCGTGAATTGATCTTTATGGTTGGCAAAGCTTTGGGTGAAGAGTGCCGACAGGAAAAAGTAGGCGTTATCCTCGGACCGGGCGCAAATATCAAACGAACGCCGCTTTGCGGACGAAATTTTGAATACTTCTCTGAGGACCCTTTTCTCTCCGGGGAGATGGCTAAAAGTCATATTCAAGGCGTTCAAAGCCAGGAGGTCGGCACATCCCTCAAACATTATGCAGTGAACAATCAGGAATATCGGCGTATGACGATTGATGTTATTGTTGACCAGCGCGCCTTGCACGAGATTTATCTGGCGGGTTTCGAAATTGCCGTCAAGGGTGCCCAGCCCTGGACGGTGATGTGCGCCTACAATAAAGTCAACGGCACTTACTGCTGTGAGCATCCATATTTATTAGAGGAAACACTGAAAGAAGAATGGGGGTATGAGGGGCTTGTCGTAACGGATTGGGGCGCGATGAATGAACGCATTGACGCCCTGAAAGTTGGCCTGGAGCTGGAAATGCCGGGTGTGGATAATGGCAACACTGAGAAATTGATCGCGGCTGTTCAATCTGGCGACCTGGAAGAAGCCCTCCTCGACAAAGCTGTTGAACGCATCCTTGATATGATCTTCAAAGCACACAAAACCCTGGAAGAAGATTACATCTATGACGCTGAAGCGCATCATGCCCTGGCCAGAGATGTTGCTGCTGAAGGTGCTGTGCTGTTGAAAAATGATGCCAACGCCCTGCCGATTAAGAAAAATACTCGGATTGCACTGTTGGGTGCCTTTGCCAAAGCCCCACGTTACCAGGGCGCTGGCAGTTCCACCATGAATCCACCGCGTTTGGATAATCTCTATGATGAAATGGTGCATATTGCCGGCCAAGAAAACATCACCTATGCACCAGGGTATTCTCCCAAAGGTACCACCCATGACAAGTCGTTGATTGATAAGGCTGTTGAAATTTCCAAACAGGCTGATATTGTCGTGATCAACGTTGGCTTACCGGACATTTTCGAAGTGGAAGGCCTCGATCGTACCCATTTACAGCTCCCTGAAAGCCTCAACAAACTCATTGCGGCAGTAGCTGCAGTCCACTCGAAGGTTGTGGTGGTTCTCAGCAACGGGTCACCTGTAGAGATGCCCTGGGTCGACAATGTTCAGGCAATCCTTGAAGGCTACCTCGGCGGGCAAGCCGGTGCAGGCGGTGTGGCTGACATTATATTTGGGATCACAAACCCCAGCGGAAAACTGGCTGAGACCTTTCCCATCAAACTGGAGGACACACCTTCCTATCACCATTATCCTGGCGGTCCTAAAACGGTTGAATACCGTGAAAGCCTATATGTGGGGTATCGCTTCTATGACAAAGTGGAGAAAGAGGTGCTCTTCCCCTTTGGTCACGGCTTGAGTTATACGAATTTTGAGTACGGGGACCTGCACCTCAGCCAGGAGAAAATGACAGGACAGGAATCTCTTACTGTGACTTTCACGGTGAAAAACACCGGAAACAATACAGGGAAAGAGGTCGTACAGCTGTATGTGAGTCCGCAAGCCCCCACTGTCTTTCGCCCTACGAAAGAACTCAAAGGCTTTGAAAAACTTGACCTCCAACCAGGAGATGAAAAAACGATCAGCATGACTTTGTCGCCCCGGGCTTTTGCTTTTTATAACACCGGCATCCATGATTGGCAGGTGGAATCCGGTTCCTACCGCATCCTGGTAGGTGCTTCCTCCCGAGATATTCGGCTGGAGGCTGAAGTGACGATCGCCTCAACCCAGGATGGGGTTTCCATCCCAGACCGTGACAGGCATCCCGTTTATATCAACTTCCCCAGCAATGGACGAGTCAGCCAGGAAGATTTTCAGGCCATAATTGGGCACAAGCTGCCATCCAATGAGCTGATCGAAGGTGAAACCTGCACGCTGAACACACCCATTGCAGATATGCAGCACTCCCTCATCGGACGGATGCTGCGAAAACAGATAAATAAACAAATCCAAACGATTGTCAAGACCGATCCAGACAGCCCGAACGCCCTGATGATGAAATCCATGATTAATGAAATGCCCCTCCGCACCTTACTGATGTTCGGCAGCGAATTGAATCGTGGCATGTTAGAAGGTCTGTTGATGATGATCAACGGAAAATTCTTCAAAGGCTTATCATTGCTGTTGAAAAGTCGAAATAAATAAGCAAGGCGCCAGCAAAACAAACCATTAAAATCTCCTTTCGGGCCAGCAAACCCGAAAGGAGATTCAGTATTTAATCACACAAATAGTGATTTGTTTCCTACCAGACAAATTTTGGCGATATTCTGAATCCCAGGCCGC
>JAYELT010000040.1:0-4363 GCA_034717715.1 Chloroflexota bacterium
CCCACCAATGCTGTGGGCTTTTTTCTCCTTTAGGGTTGATTGTTTCTCTTCTTCTTTAGGAATGAGGGCTTCAGCCCGATAGTTAGACTTTCGCTTGACCCGAGATCAAATAGCAAATGCAAACTTTTGGCTGCTGGACTTTGCGTTGATTTCTTCTATTACATGGATACGTAAACAACCGCACAGCATCACTCTCCCGCTGCCTCCTGACCCGCGTTAAATTACAAGATCACACACCAACGCTTTCCTCAGAATATTTTAACTAGATGATTTCCCTGAAAACAACTTGTGCTGAAGATCAATCGTTTCTCTTGCATGCCTGAGCGATTCACGCCCTGTGTCGGTGATCTCCCAGATGCCGCGCTGTGAATCAGATACCAGCAGTCCCTCCTTCACCATGTTATAACGTTCCCATGAGACGGTTTTTTTCCATCGAATGGAATTGGGGTCGGAGGGCAGCGCCTGGTAATCGTATTTGTTCAACTGTCCTGAGAGGATCTCTTCCACTATCCTGAACACCTCCCGAATGTTCCCGGAACCCCCCAGACGGTCTAAGGCTTCCAGGATGGGATAGCGAAAACTCCCGGGGTTAGTCCGCAAACCCCTCGGCAGAGGTTTTGTCATTGTGGCGCTTGCTTTCTTTACCTTAGGCTTTGAAGATTTCTTTAAGATCGGCACATCCAGGATCTTCCATTCATCTTCCAGGCACAGGACCTTCCCGCGAAAGCCCAGGATTGATTCCACCTTGGCCAGCATAGCCCGCGCCTGGTCATATTTCCCCTGTTTGAACAGCTGCGCACCCTTTTCATTCAACCCCTGTATGATCGCATCTACCGATTCAACCAGAGCCTTCATTGTGGGAATCACTTCTTTTTTCTTCATAGCCAGCGCCTTCCATGCCTTTTAATCAATTTTATCAGGATTCTGGTTGACTCCGGATTCTGTTTTATGAAGCTGCTTGCTACGATTTAATCTTTACTAGCACCCTGTCATCCCTCAATCTGCCAATTGCAGGCAGCAATTTGTCAATCAACTTGCCCCCTACAGTCGCACGCCCTACAAGTTTTGACCAATTGGCTTTGATTTTGTCGAACCAATCCTCGATCTCCTTGCCCTCCTTGATCGCTACAACCAAAACCACTACCCCAAAACAGGTGTCTGGGCAGTCAATGCCGGGCTAGATGACTATCTCATGCTGGTCGAAGCGTATCAGGATCAACTTCCCGTATTGGAACTGGATCCAAATCCCTATTGGACGGGTTTCTACACCGCTAGTCCCACACTCAAGCAGCGCAGTCGCAAACTGGTCGACAACCTGCTGCTTGCTGAAAAACTATCCTTCTTACCTAAATATGCAGGTGTTGAATAAACTCTGACAACGCTCTTGAAGACGCTTGGTGGCAGGCGGCAGTCTCGAATCATCACGACTTCATCACGGGAACAGCCCCAGACAGAGTCGTAGAAGAAGAACAAATCCCCTGGTTGGGATGAAGCTCTGAATTCGGTAAATACAACGATGAATCACCTCGCTTCCGCTCTGCCCGCATCAAACGTGAGAGCTCCTGGCTCCAGATCTTTGAAATGGAGCCAGAAAAATTGCAGGATTCAGATCAATACCGACCACTATCATATTGAACTGGCTGAAGATTATGGCAGAGCAATTGTCAAACTACACGCAGATGACCACTCTCCTTTACTGACCGGCATCTCGAACGATCTGATCAGCTATCGCGATTCAGGTGTTCTCTGGCGCATGGGGCTTGAGTTTGCGGGGGCATCTAGAAAGAAACCATGCGCTCCAGCCAGTATCCAAGTCAAATGCAAGTAAACGAAAACAAAAATGGATTGGAAGTCGTCAGCAGCGTCAAGCTAAACGGGGAAACAATCCTTCGCAGGATGTGGTTTGACGGCGATTCTCCTCTTGTTCGCTGCCGCATAGAAGGCAAAGCCGCCGTAGGACACTCTGTCACCGTCCGCTTTGCGATTGGAATCTCCGCAAAAGAACTAGCAATGGACATGCCTGGCGGAGTCGTTATTCGCCCACCCAAGCGGATTTATGCCCCCGCATTCTGGCCCCTGCATCAATTCGCTCATCTTCAAGATAATGAAACTGGACGAGGTCTTGCAATTCTTCAACCGCTACCTGGAGCGGTTTCCTATCAGCCTGATGGTCAACTTGAACTGTATACAATGCGCAATGCCACATGCGAAAATGTATTCGGTTTGATTGGCTTTCCTGGCAACCCAGCCAGCGGTCACGAACGTGTAAGCTATGCTTACGAATATGCACTCTTATTCACAAAAAATGGCAATTGGCAAGATAACAACGTCCATCTTCTGGCACGAAATATTTCAAATAGTCCCTGGAATATATCCAGAGAAACAGCGTTGCGCAACATCGCCGATGCCATCATCACAACCGACAATCCCGATGTCTGGGTAGCAGTCATCAAGTCCGCATCGACTGTGCTGGTTTCAGCCCAACACGTTAGAGTGACCAAAGCTTTTCTTTGTGATGCACGAGAACGCAATCTAAGTCCGTTGGAAGTGCAGGATAGCACTTTTCAGGTAAAATGATGCCAGGGACAGTCAATACAATTCGATTGGAGCAAAATTAACCGGAGTTCAGTTCAAAGAGCCGCCCAACCCAAATTGCACCGGACTTGGCTACGCCAAGGTGGTACGCGGCGCGATTTGCCAAGTTTAGTCAGGGTAAAAGCATCATTCGGAGTAAACACGCCAAGCCGGTTAAATAAACCGTTAGCTGGCTTAGACATAACAATTTGGAGAACCATGTTTAAGAGAAAAGTTGAAATGCATCAGGAAGAAGCCTTTGCAGGATTGGAAGCAGCAAAGGAATATGCTAAAAGTACCCAAAAAACAAGAATGAGATACCGTGCTTTTTTGAGCAATCTAAAATTTTTTAGTATTCAAGGGAAATATCTTGACGTTGGTGCAGGAACCGGAAATCTTGCTACTATCATTGCACAGAATAACCCTGATGTTGAGATTACCGCTCTTGAAATTTCTACAGATATGGTGACCGTCGGTGAAGAATATATTAGAAGCAAGGGACTTCAAGGCCAAATCAAATTCATAAAAGGCGATGCAATTGATAAAGAGACAATAAATGAGTTGGGCGAGTTTGATTTAATTTACAGCACTTATTCCCTCCATCATTGGGAGAATCCCAGAAAAACAATTGATAATCTAATGTCCAATCTAGGCGACGATGGCATTCTTTATTTTTATGACCTCAGAAGGGTATGGTGGCTGTACTGGATACCAATTTGTAATGGTTTCTTTAACTCCATCAGAGCAGCATATGTTCGGCGAGAAATCAAAGAGATGCTAACAGGCTTTCGCCCTGAGTGTTATGAGATAAGAAATGAGTTCCCCTTTATGCAATCGGTTATCATCAGGAAGTCATAAAGACCTGGAAAGGGTTTTGATCTTTTCCAATGGAGAGCCAGTTAAACAGGGTTAGGCTGCCATGTTGTGGCCGAATATTAATCCAAAGACTTGGAGTAGTGAAGCATTGGCGCTGACCAAGGTAAAAAAACCAGGGAGTATATTTCTGGACAGTAAAAAAGAGAGCAACAGGCGTACCGCGCCGTGGGCGCTGTTGAGTTAAGGGTTGTGATCTGTATACGTCGACAACAGAGGTGGAGTGAAGGAGAGTTGATTATGGAAAAACGAGGATTTCACCGCTGAGCTTGGCTGGTCGTGTTTCTGTTGAGCGGGCTGTTGACGATCTACGGCAGGGCGCAAGATATGGTAATCTTCTTCTCGCCCGATTTGGCACCGGTGCCGGCGTGGCACTCGGTTCCGCCCTTCGTGGGGTTGATCTGTGGGTTTCTGAAACGCCCAAAGATGAGAAGAAAGGGTTCTGGTTGACCCCCGAACAGATTTCCCAGCGAGTGAGAGTCCAATCTAGATTGATGTGCGAGAGAATGATTATCTCTCAACACTGACATCGCATTCCTTTTTATCCCAATCTGCATGCTACGATCAACTTTCTACGAGGTGTGTACTTCCCCCATCAAGTTGCCCTCTACAAAAGTCAGCGTGGCGTTCTCGTTATATCAATTTAAGAGATAGGTAATGGTAAAATTTAACAAACGAAGTGCGATTCCGAAGTCCTTTATGCAACCACTAATCCCTTCAGGAAGGGATGATTCTGGGTTGGAGGATTCATCACAATATAAGAAAGAGCTTGCATACCCAAGGTCACCCATTTGCGCCGGTGAGGACACCAGCGTGATCAAAGTCTTGTCATCGCGATCTAAGCTTACTATCCTTCGAGAAGCATAGACTTATTCAGCCTTTGTTCGACTATCCTCATCTTAGCATAACTAAGTCT
>JAYELT010000041.1:0-4341 GCA_034717715.1 Chloroflexota bacterium
CCGGTATTCCACGTAGCGGTTAGCCAACGCCGGGCACGAGTGATCCCAACATAAAATAAACGCAATCTTTCACGAATGAACTCCTGGCGGGCTTCAATAGAGGCTTTTCCAGGTTGATACCAGTCAATTGGATGATCTTCGATCAAGGAGCTGAGCTGCGAAATACACTCAGCTTCCAGGTTGAGGTGATCTTTTATGTACCATTTTTCTGGTTGAAATTGGTCATATTCATGTCCAGATGGGAAGTTGTAGTTGTTTAGTGAGGTTAGAAAAACAGCGTCCCATTCAAGCCCTTTAGATTTATGCATGGTTGCGACAATAGCATGACCGGGGTAGCGATCAGGCTCAAAGGCCAAATCGTCCTGGGAAAATCCAAGATATTTTCTTTGATTTGTAGCAATATTCTTCAATTCCTCTGTGAATTCTGGTAAACGCCAATCAGGGTGGGCATTGCTGTATTGACGCATCAGGGAAGATAGTTTGTGTGCCAGTGCCAGTTCTGCAGGGTCGAGAAACAGGTTCTGGGAAATGGATAAGATCAATTGGTCAATTGGAAGAAAGATTGTGTTGTGCCAGGATTGTACAACCTTACGAAAGGCTTCTAATTCCTCGTAAACGACTTGGTCAAAGCGTTCTGTTTCCAGTGTTTTTAACCAATCACGTTGTATGGTCGGCCAAAGGTAGTCTTCAACCCGCTCACATTTGCGGATGAGGGCAGAGATGGTTTTATGAAATGCCCATTTTTCTTGATCCTCTCTTTCATTTCTTCGCCAGACCCTGTAAGCCGCAGATAGTTTATGACCGGATTTTGGGTCCGCTAAGTAATTAAGGATATTGGCGATGGCACCTGTGGATAGCCGAGTGGCATTGGTGGATTGGAGTAAGCTGTCGACATAGGGAATATTTCTGCTTTTTAGTCCATCAACAAATTTAAAACCACGGCTGTTTCGTGGGGAGAGGATCGCAAGGGTTTTATCAGGATGTTCCGACAGGAATTGCTCAACCTCGTTTAGAACGAAATTGATCTCCTGATCTGGTGTCATGGCTCTTTCAACAAAGCGGATACAACTTGGGCAATCAGCCGGATTTGGTTGGGGATCGTTGGGTGGGGTGGGTTGGATAAATGGGGGTGTAAGGGCACTTCTTGCGAAAGACTTGGGGTGCTGAATTTGCGACCAATTGATCAACTCGTTAGCCAGGTCTATTATGCTCAATGTGGAGCGACCGCTTTCAGGCAGCGTACGTCCTTCGACTTCAGGGTGTTTGAGAAAATCAAGCAAATACCGTGGGCTGGCGGTGGTGAAGCTTTCATAGATCGCCTGGTTTGGATCGCCTACACGCACCCAATTGCCATTTTCTCCAGCCAGGAGCGAAAGAATTTCTTGCTGTAAATGGCTGGAATCCTGTGCTTCATCCTCCAGAATATACGGCCATCGTTCTCGCAGTAGATTGACCAGGGATGGATCTGATCTCAGGCACTTGAGCGCCAAACGGATCAGGTCATCAAAATCGACACCCCCTCGATAATTCAATGCCTCTTGATAGGATTGGTAGATTTCAATACCCATTTCAACCAGGGGCAAAGGTATTTGTGATTTCGATTGAATGCTGCGGATGGCATCTGGTGTTAATTGCCGGTCTTTTGCCATTCGAATGAAAGCCGTAGCGATGGACTCGATCATTAAAGGCAGATTATTCTTGTTTTCAAAGACTTTCTTTTTTTGATGATCTTCAACCATCAAGTACGGTTCGAAAAAGTCGTGATGGGCTGCTAACCAATCCTGGGCAGCATCTTGTTTGATTCGCCTGGATTCTACATCATCAATAATTTGGAATTGATTATTCAATCCTGCCAAATCTGGGCGCTCGTGGACAATATCATTTGCTAATCCATGCAGGGTGCGAACACGGTAGCCATATCCAGGTATCAAATTTTCAGCCTGAAGTTGAGATGAAATGCGGGCTGAAAAATTGTCCACTGCAGCGTTGACAAGGGTCACAATCAGGATTTCCTGGTCGGGATTAATGACACCTGATTGGATCAGCTTGCCGGCCAGGTAGGACAGCGTCCAGGTTTTACCGCTTCCAGGCACAGCACTGATACCCATCTTCCCGTTTTGATAGTGTAAGATCAATTCCTGGCTGGGTCGGAGTTTGTTGATTCCCTCAATCATTTTGTACCTGCTGCGCTCTTTGTAGAATATGTTGGAAAATTCGGACAAGCAAACCTCGGTTGTCATAACCCCGCACATCCAATTCACTCATGCCCAGGTAAACTTTTTTTCGACAGCGATTTAATAAACCAATCGCAAGGCGATGCAAGGATTCTTGAGCTGCAAATACCTCCTTTTCAGCGTCCCAGGTGTTTCCTTGCTGCCAGTGCCTGCTGAGAACATAGGGGTGGGTGAGGGGTTGTTCAAGCCGTTGATACCAACTGGGACTGCCAACATCCAACCAGAATTGGATATCCACAGGGTGGTTGCTGATTAGAAAGGTGTAAGCAGGGGACAGGAAAACAGCATTTGTAGAATCTCCGTCTCCAGTCCGGACATATTGAGCGGCGATCACGCCGTCCTGCACCATTTGGATATATTCTTTCCCGATCGAATACATCTCTTTGGGAACCTGATCACCAACTACCCAGCGGAACTTCTGGATTGACTCAATGAGGTTTGATATGGTATTGCCGCTGTTCAAGTCGTTATGAAATCCAAATCCTGACTGGCTGAGCACTTCACCGAACAACCTGCTGAGGAAAAAATCCAAAGTATTACTGTCGGAAATTTGAGCTGCTTTCAACCAGATCTGCAGCTGATCATATCGAGCACCCACACGATAAGTAACCCGATCCCGTACATCGATTGGTGCTGAATCAAATGGCTGCAGAGGAAAATCCTCAGCATTTTCCTTGTAAACATAGGCTGTCAGCAGCTGAGCGCGTACTAAGTCCAAACCATCGATGACCTGCATTAATGCAAAAGCCATGTTGATGCGCTTGGGGAGCATCTTCCAGGCTGGAAAGGCAGCAGATACCAGGGTGAGCATCGCCTGTGTGGCTGGTTCATCTCTCAGGGCGCGTGAAGGACGATGTGAAACATGCGGAATACCAAATTCACCAAGCTGGTTTGAGATCGCAAATCGCAGCACATCTGGCATGAATGGTGCTAATATCACGATCTCACCTGGCGGTACATCCTCGTCCACCAAGATCTTGATTTGTTCTGCAACCCACTTAACCATATCCGGAAAATATTTATTTATTTCTTGCGGGATCACCAAACCTGATTGGAGAAGGTTAAGTTCAGGTTTTTCCTCTTGTGGATTGCCTTCTAATTGCGCAATTGCATGTCGAATACCGGACTTGATTTGGATTATCCCGGGTGCGTTAACTTGATTTTGTGTAAATTTGATCACTGTGTGACATTTTCTCTTTAGAGAAAACGCGCTCTGCACATCCGCACCCAAGAAGTAGCGATAACCAGCTTCTTCATCGAAAATCACCAGGGCGGAGTCAAAATCAGGAAGCCATTCCGATAAAATATCATGCGATACAGGCGTGTCCTCCTCAATATTGTCAACGATCAGATGTCGGTAAGATTGGGTCAGGTGGTTGCGGCATAAAGGCGAAGGCCATAATAGTCTTAAGAAGATCTCAACTTGTAATGAAAAATCTAGGAGATTGTGTTCCAAACAGAAGATACGAAAGCGGTTTGCACACGCCTGGACATCATCATAGATATTAAATTGGGCGATGTCACCAATCCAGGCAGCTTTCAAACGGTCACCAATATCCTGATGTGAAAACCCAACGAGGGCAGCTTTGTTGAGGTTATCCAGAATTTGGGAATAAATACGATTTCGGTTGATGGTTAGATTGCCAAGAAAGCCCTCATCGTCCATCAGTGGGCGCACAATATGTGCCATATAGTATTGAGCCGTTTCAAGTGTCAGGAAATGAGGTGGTTGGTTTGGGCTTGCCACACCGGTATCACGACTGATCATGGGCCAGAAGAGATCGATCATTCTTCGAGCCAGACCGCCAAGCGTTGTCGTGTTGATCAGGCTATGGGCCTGGAAAAGGTCATTCCTCATACTATCTTGATAGGGTTTTGCAAGCGATCGTTGTGGGACAAATACCATGATGTTGTGGGCTGGGATACCTGAATTTAATAACTTCTTCAGCCATTTGACACCAGCCGTTGTCTTACCTGTTCCTGCAGGTCCATGCAAGAATATTTTTGATGATACAGGATGTTCCAATAGACTTTGCTGTTCAGGTGATAAGCACATGATTGTATTATATTCGATATGCTGTGCTATCAAAGGAGCCTTCTCGGGTAT
>JAYELT010000042.1:0-16082 GCA_034717715.1 Chloroflexota bacterium
CGGGTTGAATGGATCCCACAAGTTCAACAATATTTTTCTGAAGACCCACCTGATGTAGAGGGGGTTCGGGCTTATTTGGAAGATGTTAAGGGTTCGGCAATCAGAAGTCAGCCATTGTTTATTTTAGGAGACCTCCAGTTGGAAATGAAGGCTCAGGATTTCCTGAATTTTTATTATTTGTTGGATGATCGGACACTTGTGGATGCCGTTCCACATGATATCGTATCTGAAGAAGAACTGGACACAAGGATTTCCTTTGATTATTTGCCTGGATTAGAAGAACCCCTTAAAGCAGCATTGTCTGGGGTTGAAGATCAAAATTTGTTATATGAGACTGTTGAGCCAGGGAATCGGATAACTGGTGCCGTTCCAGTATTCCGTTTTGAACCGAGAGATTTTGACTCCCTCGATCCAGAGACGAATGAACCAGTTATGGATGTGGAACGTAAGCTAGTCGGTGTGATTGTATTCACAACTAAACGGTTTCCATGGGAGTATATACCGATCGGAGAGATAATGCTTTATATCGGTAGATCGCTATTAATTTTCACCTTTTTTGCTGGTATTCTCGGCTCTATTTTTGGCATGATCACAGCCAACAGCCTGACAAAAAGATTGTCTCGTTTGTCGCAGGCTGCACATGATTGGTCTCAAGGTAAATTCTCAGTGATTATTCGAGAGACAATGGATGACGAGATAGGTCAACTCGCCAGTGATCTAAACAGAATGGCAGACCAGTTGGAAAGTTTATTGGACCGACGGCAAGAAATATCCGTATTAGAGGAGAGGAATCGGCTTGCGCGCGATCTTCATGATAGTGTAAAGCAACAAGCTTTTGCTGCTTCAGCCCAACTTGCTGCTGCAAAAGCTCATTTTGAACAAGACCCAGAAGAAGCTTTCTTACATTTACAGGAAGCAGAGCAATTGATTGAAAAGGTTCGGCAGGAGTTGACATCTCTCATCAAGGAAATGCGGCCAATTGAAATGAAAGGCAAAGGATTATTGCCTGCAGTTGAAGATTTGGTTAATGATTGGAAGCGTCGAAATCCGATGAATCTTCAAACCCAGATTCAGGGAAAACACAGCCTGCCTTTAGAAATGGAGAAAGGTGTTTTCAGAATCGTTCAGGAAGCGTTGGCAAATATCTCTTGGCACAGCCAGGCTGAAAATGTTAACTTGATGATTGATTTTCAACCAGATTTCCTCAGCTTAGTCATTAAGGATGATGGGAAAGGTTTTGTCCTTTCTGAGTCATCTAAAAGTACATTGGGACTCCAATCCATGCACGAACGAGCTGTTTTGATTGGTGGAGAATTGATCATTAATAGTCAGCCTGGACAGGGGACTGAAATTATCTTAACCGTTCCTTACCAAATGATGGAGATTTAATATGACCTCCAGGAGAATAACCGTACTTCTTGTTGACGATCATGAGGTTGTCCGACAGGGGTTGAAAGCATATTTGGATACTCAGCCTGATCTTGTGGTGGTTGGAGAGGCATCTTCCGGTGATGAGGCAGTTGAAGCAGCTACGGAGTTCTTACCCGATGTGATGTTATTGGACCTGGTAATGAGTGGAATGGGGGGGGTGGAGGCTGCCCGCAGAGTAAAGTCAGTTACACCTCGAACGCAAATTGTCGTATTAACTTCTTACCATCAAGATGAATTTATCTTTCCTGCGATGCAAGCGGGTGCTATTTCGTATATATTAAAAGATGTTGCCATGGAAGACCTTGCAGATGCTGTTCGTAAAGCATCACGTGGTGAAGGCGTTTTACATCCACGTGTTGCAGAACGGGTTATTCAGGAAGTCAATGGTGCAAAACAGGCGATATTCAACCCCTTTAAGACATTGACCAATCGGGAGATGGATGTATTACGGTTGATCGCCAGGGGAATGTCAAACAGTGAAATTGCTGAAGCCTTATTCATCAGTGAAAACACTGTAAAAGGGCATGTCAGCAATATTCTCAGCAAATTGCAATTAGCTGATCGAACACAGGCAGCTGTTTATGCATGGGAACAAGGATTGGTCCATCGAGATGAATAGGATTCTTGTTTTCCTTCAACTAAGATATATCTAAAACGGTTCTGTGTCGTAATTCCAGGAAAGGGATGATTCACAGAAAATTGATGACCTCTTCTAACATATATTTATTATTTTTTTCGATTGTAAGAGCAAGTTGAAATTAGCATGAAAATCACTATTGTGGGTTTGAACGGAGATGAAAAAATAACTATATCCTCCAAATACTGGTTTCAATCGATAAAAATTCATGAAAGGCTTCGTAAAATGGCAATGAAAATCGGATATATTGGTTTAGGGATTATGGGGAAACCGATGGCAAGAAACATACTAAAGGCTGGATATGAGCTTGTGGTACATAATCGCAGTCGTGAAAGCATGAAGGAACTGGCGAATGAGGGTGCCATCGAAGCGCTTTCTCCAGCAGAAGTTGCCCATCAGGTAGACGTGGTCTTCACAAATCTCCCTGATTCTCCTGATGTGGAGCTGGTAGCTTTAGGTCCTGAGGGAATTATTGAAGGCGCACATGATGGATTGATCTATGTGGATAATTCCACCATCAAGCCAGCCACAACCCGAAAGCTTGGGAAAGCTTTAGCTGAAAAAAACGTGACAATGCTGGATGCACCGGTCAGTGGCGGGAATGTTGGAGCAATCCAAGGGACGCTGACGATAATGGTCGGTGGACCAGCTGAAGTCTTGGGAAAAATCATGCCGGTTCTAGAAGCGATTGGCAAGACAATCACACATGTTGGTGGGTTGGGTGATGGACAGATTGCCAAAGCGGCAAACCAGATCATGGTAGCAGCTCAAATGGTTGCGATGGGAGAGCTGCTGATTTTTGCTCAAAAAGCAGGTGCAGATCCTCAAAAGGTTGTTCAGGCAATACGGGGAGGCGCGGCGGGTTGCTGGACATTAGATAATAAGCCGCAAAGGTTGTTTGCAGGCAATCGTGAGCCTGGCTTCAAGGCATACATGCAGGCCAAGGATTTAGGAATTGTGATGGATACTGCAAGAGAATACGGTGTTTCCCTCCCTTCCGCCGCCGTTCATACTCAGTTATTTAATGCGATGCTTGAGATGGGTATGCGCGAATTGGATAATTCTGCTGTTGTTGGTGTCATTGAGAATCTCGCAGGGAGTAAATTGATTATTTAAACTGCATGCTCAATGATATGGTTGTCGAAGGAAGCAAAACCATGTCTATCAAAGTTTGCCATCTCTAATACAAGAATTTAATACATTTCAAACCCGGATCAGATTCATTTAATAACATGTCGACTCTAGTTTAGATAAGAAAATTGGTTTAAGTACATTATCAATGGGGTTGCATTCGCACACGGAAAAATATCAATTATCATCTAATTTGGTACGTGTTTGATCCACCTTTGAAATATGAAGAACTACTTGTTCTTAATGTAGAATTTTTTCCGTTCTTCAAATTGATGTATCCTTTCCTCTTCTGACTGGAATTTTTGATTGCAACGAGGAATTTTTGTATACGTTAAATTTGGTGAGAAAAAGGGATCATTATTAATAAGGTATTTTTCTAATTTCTCATATCCCCTTAAGATGTCTTCAACAGGTGTGGTATACCCTCTGGACTGACCTTCATAATGACAAAGTACAGCGTGTGGATTGTAAATATTTTGGTAACCTAATTCGTGAACTCGTACACAGAAATCAATATCACCAAAAGCTAACTGATAGTTTTCATCATATCCACCAACCTGATTGAAGATTTCTCGTCGCATCATTTGGCAGGCACCTGTTACCGCCAGGATGTCACGATACCAGTCCACTGACCCCCATAAGCCGAAATAATGCTCTGGCGCATTATGGTAAATATGTCCCACATACCCCGTCAGTCCCATGATGATACCGGCGTGCTGAATTGTATGATTATCTCGAACGAGTTTGGCACCGACAACCCCCACTTCAGGTCGGATCGCCCATTGAGTGAGTTCTGAAAGCCAATTTGCGTTAATTACGCGCATATCATCGTTCATAAATAATATCAGGTCGGAATCCGAATTTGCAGCACCGAGGTTAATTGCCTCCGAGTAGTTGAAAGGTCTTGAGTATGGGATTATTTGAATTTCAGGATTTTTACTAAATTCTTCGTAATATGCCAGTGTTGCCGGGTCATCACTGTTATTATCGACAATTGTTATATTGACTTGTTGGATATATTGGTACGAATGCATCGAATCCAAAAGTGACTTCAGCATTGTGCGGTGGTTCTTGGTAAGAATAACGATAGAAACAGAAGGATGATCAGCTTTCCAAGAAAACCGGGCACCAATATTTTGGCTTTGTGCGATAACATCTTTCAGTCCCTTACGGTACAAATATTTAGTGATGACTTCTTGACTTTCTTTACGATTTGATGTTACCCAATGAGTTTGGGATACTAGCAGGAAGGGTAGATGCTGAAAACTTGCGCCCGCTTCGTATAGCCATAGCATGGCACCATACTCTTGATAGAGAAGGTCTTTTTGTGGATTGACTACGGCAAGTACTTCTCGCAATGCATCAAAGTGAATAAATCCACGAGAAAGATAATTCAGGGACAATAAAAGCGTTGGCGAGAGTTTGGCAGGTTTAAAAAAAGGAGTTGATTTGGGTGAGAGCTCACCCTGAACCTCATTATCAAAATAAAAAACATCAGCATTGTGACCTTCATTAAGACTTTGATAGAAACGGATCAAAAGGCTGTTAAAGAATCGGTCACCCGCCTGGGAAAATATGACGTATTCACCCGAAACTTTTTCCAGGATATTTGATACATTTTGTACCACAGTGACTTTGATATCACTTTGAATATGATGGGGAAGGTTAAGGGATGTTGTATTGACGGGTGGGATGATAATGACTTCCCAGTTATCCCCCTTAAGTATTTGGATGGATGTGATGGTGTTCTTTAATTCGCTATCTGTTCCATGCGATGCATCCAGAATGAATGACACCTTAGGTTGACACATGATTGATTCAACAGAAGGCAAAGTTTGTTCTTGCTGATTTGCATGCCAACGGCGGTAGGACCTTTGAGCAAACCAATTCTGAATCCAAAAGTAAATTCTTGTTTCAGAGATGCGATGGTAAAACGAACGCGCAAGCAGTTCTGGGATTGATTCGGGAGAGAAAAAAAAGGATCGCACTTTATGCAGGAATTGGGAATTCATTATTTATTAGTGAAATAATTGTTACTAATTCAGTACAACTGAATATATGAAAATTCAAATTCAGTAATGAGCTGAATTACTATTGGTTAAAAAGAGCTTATGAGATTTTACCATAAACTACACATTGAATTAGTTTCAGAATCTTTTGCCATATCGATGTCGGATTCCCCTAATCTGTGTAAGATGAAACAATCATCATCGTGGTAGTATTCTTCCGATTGGAAGGTGAATAAAAATTTTTGGTAGCATCTAATATCTAATGTTTTTATAACAATAAGCAATGGAAAAATTCGATGTTTTGAGTAGAAATCATAAAGTCTGGTAAAATAAACAGCGCTTAGCATGAATACTATTTACAAAACAAAAAATGTGAGTTTTAATATTCATTTTTTTATGATTTTGAGGTTTGAATATGACCGCTGATTATTATGTACATCCGACATCCGATGTATCACCCGATGCAAAAATCGGTTCAGGAACCAAGATTTGGCAGCATTGTCAGGTTCGTGAAAACGCAGAAATTGGCACCAACTGTATCCTTAGTAAAGGGGTATATATTGATACAGGCGTGGAAATTGGCAGCAATGTGAAGATCCAAAATGGCATATCTGTGTATCATGGTGTGACACTCGAGGATGGCGTTTTTTGTGGTCCTCATTGTGTATTCACGAATGACAAACGTCCCCGCTCAATCAACCCTGATGGATCAATAAAAAGTGGTGATGATTGGGAAGTGAGTGAGACGTTGGTTCGTAAAGGAGCCTCCATTGGTGCCCATGCCACGATCGTTTGTGGAATTGAGATAGGTCAGTGGGCGATGATTGGTGCAGGGGCAGTTGTCACCAAGGATGTACCTCAATATGGCCTAGTCATCGGTAATCCAGCTCGCCTAATCGGATTTGTCTGCCCTTGTGGGCAAAAACTAGTGCTTAATAACGCAATACACTCTGAAATTGAAGGGGCTTTAGAAGGTAGAGCCATTTCCATGATTTGTCCTAGTTGCTCATTGGAAGTATTGATCCCCAATGAAGATTACCAAAAATCACAACAACAATAATACATCATTATTAAGGAGATTTTGAACAATGATTCCAATTGCAAAACCTTACATTGGCACAAGAGAAAAAGAACTTGTGATGGAAGTGCTTGATTCAGGAATGTTAGTTCAAGGCTCAAAAGTGGCAGCATTGGAGACAGCTTTCGCTGAGGTTTGTAATGTAAAACATGCTATCGCCACGACATCAGGAACTACCGCGCTGCATATTGCACTTTTGGCTCATGGCATTGGCGAAGGGGATGAGGTGATCACCACCCCCTTTACTTTTATTGCTTCAGCCAACAGCATTCTTTTTACGGGTGCCACACCGGTTTTTGTGGATATTGATATAGACACATTTAATATCGATCCTAAACTAATTGAAGCTGCGATAACACCTCGAACAAAAGCGATTTTGCCTGTACATTTATATGGGTATATGTGTGATATGAAAGAAATCATGGATATCGCGGAAAAACACAAATTAATCGTTATTGAAGATGCGTGTCAGGCTGTTGGGGCATCGTATCAGGGAAAAAAGTCAGGCAGTTTTGGCACCGGGACTTTTTCCTTATACGCCACCAAGAATGTGATGTCTGGGGAGGGTGGCATGGTCTCAACAGACGATGATGAAATTGCCAGGCGATGCAAACTCCTTCGGAGCCATGGTATGAAAGTGCGATACTATCACGATATGCTTGGTTACAATTACCGCATGAGTGATCTGCTCGCAGCCATAGGTGTAGCGCAAATGGAGCGTCTCGAAGAATTCAATGCCATTCGAAAAGAGAATGCAAAATTCTTAAGTGAGAATATTAAATCTGTTATTGTACCAAAAGTAAAACTAGGGTATGACCATGTTTGGCATCAATATACCATTCGAATAGATGGCAATCGGGATCGTGATGCTGCTGTTAAGCAGCTAAATGGTGCTGGTATTGGAACTGGTATCTTTTATCCCGTCCCAGTGCACCAGCAGGTGTATATGCGGGAAATTATTGGAGACAATCAATTCCCGGTATCAGAGAAATTGGCCAAACAAGTTATTTCATTACCGGTGCATCCTCAGGTCAGTCAGGCAGATCTTGAAAAGATCGTTGAAGAGGTCAACAAACTATGAGCATTAAAACAGCCGTTATTGGGGTAGGATCTATGGGTATTAACCATGCCCGGATCAATTGGGAATTGCCGGATGTTGACCTGGTGGGTATCGTAGATTTTAATCACGAAACTGCCCAAAGAGTTGCATCAAAATACGGAACGAAAGCATTTTTCAACCATGAAGACCTGCTGGATGAAACGCGACCAGATGCTGTTACTTTAGCAGTTCCCACGATCTATCATCATAAGATCGCCCTTGATATCATTGAGCGGGGGATACCCCTTTTAATTGAAAAACCAATTGCGTTTACCATTGAAGAGGGACAAGATATTATTGACAAGGCAAAGCAGAATAATGTTAAGCTGATGATCGGTCATATTGAACGTTTCAATCCTGCAATTACCACATTGAAGAAAACTATTGCGGCAGGCGAGCTTGGTCGGATCTTCCAGATGGATGCTCATAGGCAAGGGCCTTTCCCTGCCAGGATTGCGGATGTAGGGGTCGTTGTGGATTTGGCAGTGCATGACCTGGATGTGATGCGTTTTGTGTCTCAAAAAGAAGTGATTCGGGTTTATGCAGAAACTGAAAAACACATCCATAGTAAGTATGAAGACCTGTTAACCGGACTGCTGCGGTTCAAAGACGGGATTGTTGGCACACTAACGATCAACTGGCTTACTCCAACAAAGATCAGGGAATTTATTGTTACAGGTGAGCGTGGTCTTTTCCGTTGTGATTACCTGACCCAGGACTTATATTTTTATGAGAATCCAGTCTCAACAGGCAGTGAATGGGAACATTTGCGCCACTTGCGTGGTGTCCGAGAAGGTAAGATGGTTCGGTATGTAATTGCCAAAAAAGAACCCCTACGGGCAGAACAAGAAGCGTTTCTGGATTCAGTTATGAGTGACACACCTGTACCAGTCACCGGTGAAGATGGTTTACGAGCGCTTGAACTTGCAAAGACGATTGTATTATCAGGCACAGAACATCGGATCATTGAAACCTAAAATATCAATTGACAGAAAATCATGGCCAATTTAGACAATCTCAAACAACTTATTTTTGAACAAAAAGCCAGAGTGGGTGTCATTGGGTTAGGGTATGTCGGCTTACCTGTTGCCTGTTTACTGGCAAATGCTGGTTTTCATGTGACGGGGGTGGATATCAAACAGGTCAGGGTTGATACCATCAATAATGGCATTAGTCCCATTGAAGGAAAAGAACCAGGTTTAGCTGAATTATTGGCAGGTGTGGTAGAGAAGGGTCAATTAATAGCCTCGACCAGTCACGATGACCTGACCAATGCTGATATCATCTTGATTGATGTTGAAACGCCTATTGATGAACAGCATATACCGCAATATCGAGCGCTCAAAGCTGCCTGTCGCAGCCTGGGTGAAGTGATCAAAGATGGCGCCCTTATTATTGTAGAATCAACTATTGCACCCGGGACGATGGAACGAGTTGTACGCCCGTTGATCGAAGAGTCCAGCGGTAAAAAATCTGGTATTGAATTTTCACTCGGGGCGTGCCCAGAGCGGGTCATGCCAGGTAAACTTCTGGCTAATTTGCGCGACATGAGTCGGGTTTGCGGGGGTGATACGCCTGCAGTATCTGAAATCATGGTGAAATTCTATCGTAATATCGTAGAAGCAGACCTGGATCAATCTGACCTGATCACAGCTGAACTGACCAAGACGGCTGAAAATGCCTATCGAGATGTAAATATTGCATTTGCTAATGAATTGGCCTTGATCTGCCAATCTGTTGGTGCAGATTTTTTAGAAGTTAGAGGCTTAGTAAATAAATCACCTGGAAGAAATGTCTTATATGCTGGCGCCGGCGTGGGAGGTCATTGTATCCCCAAAGATCCGTGGTTGTTAGCCTATGGTGTAGCTGAGAAAAAGATGGATTTACACCTTATCCCGGCAGCAAGGGCAGTAAATGATTCGATGCCTCAACACATTATGGATCTGCTGCGAATAGCCCTTGAGACATTTGATAAATTATTGGAAGAATCGAAGATAGCAATTTTAGGTTTTGCGTATTTAGAAGAAAGTGATGATGTTCGCAACAGTCCCAGTGAAAAGTTGCTCGAAATTCTTACATCCTTGAATGTGAATGTGATGGTCCAAGATCCCTATGTGCCCAGATATCAAAACTCAATTTTTGAAACGATCAAGAATTGTGATGCTGCAATTATCATGGTTGCACATCATGCATACCAAGAATTGGATCTTAAAGCAATCAAGAAACACCTTAGAACACCAATTTTGATTGATGGAAGGCGAGTGGTAGATCCGCAGAAAGCTCGTGAAGCTGAATTGCATTACTCCGGTATAGGATTTGATTCCTCTAAACTCTAAAGATAGATAAGGTAAAAGATGTATAAAGACAAATCGGTTGCTGTCGTAATTCCAGCTTATAACGAAGATAAATTGATTGGCAAGGTTATTGAAACCATGCCTGATTTTGTCGATTATATTGTGGTTGTTGATGATCTGAGCCAAGATCGTACAGTTGAAATTGTAAACAATTACGTTCAAGATTACGACGGCAGGGTTATCCTGATCGCCCTTGAGAAAAATACTGGGGTGGGTGGGGCGATTGCGGAAGGTTATAAGTGGTGCCGTGATCATCAGATTGACGCAACAGCTGTCATGGCTGGAGATGCCCAAATGGATCCTGAAGACCTACCAGCGCTTCTTGATCCTGTTGTTAGCGGGGAAGTGGATTATTCCAAAGGCAACCGCTTATTTACAGGTGAAGCCTGGCATAAGATTCCAAAAACCCGCTATATGGGTAATGCGGCACTTTCATTATTAACTAAAATTGCATCAGGTTACTGGCATGTGGCAGATTCTCAAACAGGTTTTACAGTGGCAAATCATAAGGTTTTGTCAACGATCGATTTAGGGGGGATCTATAAACGGTATGGCATGCCCAATGATATGCTGGTCAAATTGAATATCTATAATTTCAAGGTGCGCGATGTTGAGATTGAGCCAATCTATGGCATCGGTGAGAAATCTGGAATAAAGCCACTTCTAGTCATTCCCAAATTTTCTTGGCTCCTGACCCGTTTGTTTTTATATCGTATGATTCAGAAGTATATCATTCGAGACTTTCACCCACTAATCTTTTTCTACTTTTCGGGAATCACTTTCTCATTCATTGGGTGGTTGTTTGGTTTAGCTCTATTTATCTTCCGACTCGTGTCAGGTCCAGTCGCAGCAACCAGCAGTATATTGGCGTTATTCTTGATCATCACAGGGTTGCAATCACTCTTTTTTGCCATGTGGTTTGATATGGATTCAAACAAATATCTTAGATGAGGGAAATCTGACTATGAAGCTATTAATCGATGTCACCCATCCTGCACATGTCCATTTTTTCAAAGGGGCAGCTCGGATTTGGCAGGAGCATGGACATCAAGTAAGGTTCGTTGCCAGAGATAAAGAAATTACAACTCAATTATTAGCAGAATATAGTATTCCATTTCAAACTCTTAGTAAAATTCGTAAAGGTTTGCTAGGTTTGTCAGTGGAATTGGTTGAACATCAAACAAATCTGGTTAAAATTTTGAGAAGTTATCAACCAGATATGATATTAAATATAGGGGGAACCTTTATTGTTCATGTTGGTAAGTTAATGGGCATTAAGACCTGCGTTTTTACTGACACGGAGCATGCGAAATTATCTAATAAAATTACCTTCCCTTTTGCGTCCTATATATGCACACCTGACTGTTATACAGATGACCTTGGTGAAAAGCATAATCGCTATAAAGGTTACCAGGAATTAGCTTATTTGCACCCCAGCCAGTTTTCACCAAACCCAAAGATTCTTTCTCAATTGGGTCTGCACGAAGGGGAACGGTACTTCATCCTCCGTTTTGTGTCTTGGGGAGCTTCACATGACGTTGGAAAGAAAGGTATGTCCCTGAACGGTAAAATTAATCTAGTTGAAAGTTTAAAACAACATGGCAGGGTGCTGATAACCTCAGAAGGGGATCTATCCCGACCACTTCAACCTTATCGCATAAACGTCAGCCCAATACATATCCATGATTTATTATTCTATTCCAGCATGTATATCGGTGAAGGTGCAACGATGGCGAGTGAGGCAGCAATTCTGGGAACCCCAAGTGTATATGCAAGCCCTCTGGAATTGGGGTATCTCCATGAACTTAATGATAAATATCAACTGATGTATCATTATCGAGATGGGGATGCAGCTGTTGATAAAATACTTTCGTTAGCAAAAGATCCAGAATTAAAACATAAGCATCAAAAGAGACTTCAGCGAATGCTGAATGAAAAAATTGATGTAACTGCTTGGATTGTTAATTTTATTGAGTCATTTAAATAGGATAATTTCTTCTCAATGAGTTGATATTTTTCTGCCCACCTCGTCTTTTTGGGATTCAACCTACTAAATATATTTTAAGGAAAGTGACTGTATTTCAAATGAAATTGAAACCGATTAGGGTGATAATGATCATTGGAAGATTGGGGGACGGTGGAAAGGAAAGACAATTATTATTATTGCTAAAGACATTGAAGCAGCATAGGGATATTTTCACCTGTCTGGTTGTCATGAATTCAGGTGGCGAAAGGGAAAAGGAAGCTGCGCAGGTCACAGATAAGTTGGTGGTTCTGCGTGACCGAAATAAAGTCGATCTTATACGACCGATGATCAAGCTCGTACACCTCGTCAAGACCAACAAAATTGGTTTAATTCACACCTGGGGCAGTGGCATATGGGATTTTTTGGGTTTGTTTGCTGGTCGCTGGTGTCATATCCCTGTTCTACACAACGGTATTCGATCAGCGCCGAACCAACTGAATATCTACAACCATTTGACCCGATTAAGTGCGCGATTTTCGGATGCCGCTGTTGCGAATTCTCAGGCAGGATTGAATGCATTTAATTTGACAAAACATCCAAAATCGACGGTTATTTATAATGGGTTGGACCTTTCTCGGTTTGAGGGTACAAAATTAGTGGATGAGGGACGGAATTTGTGTATGGTAGCTAATTTTCGCCAAGAAAAAGATCATAGAAGCTTAATCCTTGCTATGCCAGATATCTTAGAACATTTTCCAGATGCAAAGCTTAATCTTGTTGGGCATGATTATGGCACATTAGATGAGATTCAAGACTTGGTGAATGATCTACAAATCACTGAAAAAGTTGTTTTCATTACTGACTGTACCCATCCGGAACCAGTAATCAGCTGCAGCCAGATTGGAATATTGACAACGAACCAAGCTGCCCATGGTGAGGGTATATCGAATGCTCTTATCGAATATATGGCATCATCAAAGCCAGTGATAGCATCAAATGATGGCGGCAGCCCTGAAGTTGTTGATGATAATGTCACAGGCTTCTTGGTCCAGCCAGGTTCTCATATAGCTATTAGCAAAAAGGTTTTATATTTACTGGAAAATCCAGTGATTGCACAAAGGATGGGAGCCAAAGGGAAATCTATTGTAAACAAGCGTTTTTCTTTGGAAAAAATGGAAAAAGATTATATTAATTTATACCGAGAGATGAGTATTTAGATCTAAACCTCTAGCTTATAATATTATTATGTGGAACATTAATATTATTACAAGCAAAAACCAATGTTTTACGCTTGATATTTTCCACCCATTATTAATTTTCTATAAACATTAGTGATATCTCGCGATATCTTTTTCTGGGAAAATAGTGAACCGTACGCCAAAATCCTTTCACGATCCCATTTTTTCCCTATCATATGTTCCATTTTATTAACCATATCGTTTATATCAAGTGGATCAAATAAGCAACCATAGTCCTCGTGGATTATAATTTCTGGAATACCACCTACAGTACTTCCCAGAAACGGTTTGCCACAGGCAAGGGCTTCATACATAACAGTTGGCGATCCTTCACTGAAACTGGTCAATGCTACAAAATCACATGCATTAATCCATTGGTTAATTTTCTGGTGTGGGATCATTCCAAGTAATTTAATATTCCTTTCAACCCCTAAATCATTTATTAATTTATCCAACTTATTGTAGTTGGTTCCATCACCAATGATCAGGCTTTGCAAATTAGGATACTTTTTTAATAGCTTTGAGGATCCTTTAATAAATAACTCTAAATTTTTATTGTCATCGAGTCGGCTGATATTTAATATTATCGTGTCCCCAATTGGCAGTGATAAAGATTTCCTTGCCTTATCTTGCTCAATTGGAAAGAAAATTTCTTGATTGAAACCAACAGGAATTATATCTACGTTAATTTTATTATCAATTTCGCGAACCTTTTCTTTCATGAAATTATTGACGACGAAAATATGATCAGCATTAGTTATTGTTTGAGATATTTTCTGTTTCCATGTCAGACTTCTTGATAGAAATTCTGAAACTTGCAAAGTACTATGGTTAGTGATGACAACTGGTTTGCTATAATATTTTTTGAGTTTTATGGCTACATAACCAGAGGTCCATAAATAGTGAGCATGGATAAGATCAAACTTTATACCATTTTTCCTGATAAATCTTTTTATTTTCTTATATAGACGATTGCCAAGGTTTAAATAACTTTTGTCCCAGGGAAAATAGAATATTGGAATTGTGTAGATATGAATATTTGCCGGTTTATTCTTTAGGTCTATACACTGATTTTTAGAATGAGATCGGAGGTATCTGATGGGCAATACCCGAGAAATCTCAGCAATAGGCTTGTATCTCACAAGGACAAAAACATTATCAAAATAATTGGCTATACTTTCGATTTGAGATTTTTGAAATGTGGTATAAGTATGTGTTATAAAAAGGATATTCTTTGTTTTCATTAGAGAATATTATAATTTATAACTTAAAATTTTCATAGTTTGATGAAGATCCTTGAGATAGACCAATATTTAAAAATTATGGTTTTCATGCTCCTTGAGCCAGCATGTTGTTTCTTGATATGAACCACTGATTTCTGATTAATTGATTTGAATGTTTAATGATCTTTGATTATTTTGATCTTTCTAATATCGAAAATGGGAGATAAATGAATTTTCATAAAAATCTTTTTATGCTTGCGCATAGTGCATTTGACTACCGATTTAAAACATTATATGAGCAGTTAAAAGAGAATCTTTCGAAAAATTATCAAGAACTAATTGAGGAACAAAATGCGAAATTAAGAGAATTTATTTCGGATACATATAAAAATGTTCCATATTATCATCAGGTATTCAAGGATTTGAACATCCGTCCAGAGGAAATTCGCAGTAGAAAAGAGCTTGAATATCTTCCAATATTGACCAAACAAAAGATAAGAGATAACTTCAAGGACATTATCGCAAAAAATTTATCTAGCAAAAGGTATTTCGAAAATCGCACCAGTGGTTCAACAGGAGATCCACTTAGATACTTTTATTCAAAATATGACCGCCTAATAGGTGGCTGTTTGCTTTATCGTGGATGGTCTTTTGGGGGGTACGAACTTGGTGATAAAATGGTTTTCATTGCCGGTGCATCTCTTGGCATTAATTTTAAGAATAAGTTAATTACGAAATTACACGAAACTACGAGAAATCTAAAGAAACTCTCATCCTTTGATATGGATGAGAACAGTTTATTGAAATACCGAGATATCATAAACGAGTTTAAACCGAAATTTATAAGAGGATATGTCTCGAGTATTTACGCCTATGCCCAATGGTTGGAAGAGAACCAGCTGACGATTCATTCGCCGGTCGCTGTATTCACAACTGCTGAGAAACTATTACCTCATATGAGTCAAAAGATAAGTGAAGTATTCAATTGCCAGGTTTATGATAATTATGGCTTGAATGATGGTGGCATATCTGCTTATGAGTTGTTGGATCACTCGGGTTTGAGAATTGACACAGAACGTGCAATACTGGAAGTCATTGACGATGAGGGGAAACAAATTTACGAGGGATCTGGCAGAATTATCGCTACAGGTTTACATAATACCGCACTTCCATTCATCCGCTATGATACAGGAGATATTGGTACAATTTCCATAAAACCTGATGGGACGCATGTGCTCACTGAAATCTTGGGTCGTCAGGAGGAAATGCTTCAGACGCCAGAGGGAAAAATTGTACATGGGGTATTCTTTGGATATGTTTTTAGAGCAATGAATGGAATAAACAATTATCAAGTTATTCAAGAAGACCTTTATCATCTTACGATTAAGCTTGTTACTGAAGAGAATTTTGACATGTCCCAGCTCAAAGCAATTCGTAAATTTATCCAAAATAGAAGTTTAGAATGGCGGATCCATTTTGATTTTGTCGAGGAGATCGATGCATCAGAAGCCGGGAAATACCGTTATGTAATTAGTCGACTTAAGGAAAACTGATTTATTTGTGAACATTCCAGTTGAATAATTTGGGAGATTTACAATTGGAAATAATTCTGGACTAATCTAGATAGAATCAGGTGTTAATTAAATAGGGTAATTAATTTTTTCGTTTTCCCAAGCGTATAAGAATCTAAAAGAGTGAATTTTATCATTTTTCCATGACATACTGAGATATACTTTTGTCTTCTTTTTTTCAAGCTAAATACTACAAAGGACAACTAACTAGATCATTCTTCTGGGGTATAGAGAATTTCCCATGAAGGTTAATCATTTTGAGTATATTATTGGTTAGTAACCTGTGAAAAATCTCCTATAAAAGCGATAAATTTCCCACAATCGTAAAGAGCCGAATACATTAAA
>JAYELT010000043.1:0-4281 GCA_034717715.1 Chloroflexota bacterium
CGCCACGTCCACGCAGGCCAGAATCCAAGATCTCTTGTATTGTTCCTTCTGGTGTCATTTCGGAAAGGGCTTTACCTAAAGCCATATACCCATCCCGGGCGATGTATTCCTCGATGTTCAAAGGATCAATCTCACCGATGATTTTTAGAACTATTCGAACCTCTTTTGATTTAGGCGTTGATAATTCTTCATCGATGAAATCTGCTGCTTCCTGGGCAAATTTTTCGGGGATGTGACCCTTTAAGAAGTGTTCTTCCACCAGGAAGGGAACATCCTCTGCGGATAGATTCGTATAGTGGGCTGCTTCAGGATAGACCATCAGGTCAGGTCCATCAGTTTCAGGATCACCGATGCGTGAGGTTTCAAGGATCTGAATTTCATCAACCAGACCTTGTTTAACAAGTTTGTCTTGAATTGTATCAATCAGATCGTAAGCACCTTTTTCAACGCACTTTGGATCGACAGATACAAGAACATGTGAACGGAAATAAACCATAATCTACCTTCTAGAATATCTCAGGTTCTGTCGACTATCTTTCTAATCTGGTATTCAGTCACGATTTCACCACCAAGGACATGTTCTTTGATTATTTTACGAATCATTTCTGGGGTTACTGTTACATAGGTTACTTTATCTTCACCTGGGAGGATTACCTGAACGATGGGTTCAAAGGAATCAAGGCCAATATTACCAGTTTGACGGACAATGATATCACTCAGATTATCACTTTCGATCATATCCAGAATGGCCTTTAGAGTCTCTCGGGCACCAACAGCTATACCGACAGTTCCCATACCAATGATCACTTCCGTCTTTCCAGAAGTTTCTTTCAACTGCTGTTTCTTAAGGGCTTCCTCGCGAATTCTTTTAAGATCATCTAATGATTTTATGGTGGGCATATTTCACTCCTATGTGTTGACTCACGTTGGAACGTAGAGGTTTTTAGTTTGATATTCCATTTGGACACTCCGGATACCTTCTTCCAGCATTGTACGGAGGAACTTTATCACCATTGGTTCTGATAAGGGAATATCTCCTAGTGTTTGTTATATGGGCTCATCGTCAAATATGAACCGCTCTTTACCATTTTGATATTCAAATAACCAATGAACTTCGGGGGCTCCGATGATATTACCTAAAGGCATGCGGTCAATATGGCTATGCTTGAATGAAGCTTCTACTATTGTGCCGCTATCAATATGCGAAAGAATCTTGAAGGTACCATCGCAAGCTTCTGCAGCAGATTTGAAAAACGGAATGCCAAGCCCGACTTTGCGAGTTGTGCGAGAGGTCACAAAAGGATCAATGACGCTCTGCAGCAGCTCTTGGTCCATTCCATTCCTATTATCTTCGATCACAATCCTCAAAATGTCTTCAGAAATATTTTCATAAATGGAAATCCTAATTTTGTCAGCATTGGCTGAAATACTGTTTTCAGCAATATCAAGGATGTGAAGTGCTAATTCTCGCAAGTTAACCTTCTTGGGACTTTAGATCTTGGATCGTTTTAGGAAAGCGATTAGGCTTGACGCGTCCCTGAACCATATCATCAACGACAATGACTGGGGCTTGGCTGCAAGCCCCAACACAACGACATAACTCCAGTGTGATCAATCCATCTTCTTTGGTTTCACCAGGTTCAATGCCAAGTATCTGTTTGGCTTTTTCAATGATTTGATTAATCCCACCAACATAGCACGCCGTTCCTATGCAGAATTTGATCGTGTGCTTGCCGCGTGGCGTGGTGGTAAAGAAAGAATAAAATGACACAGCACCATGTACACGATTTACGGGAATACCTAGTTTCTGGGCAACGTAAACTTGCATTGCAGGTGAGATGAAGCCAATTGCATCCTGGATATCATTTAATACAACCATGGCGGCACATGGAAGGTCTTGATTATTCTCTAAGATCTGATCAATGATCGCTCGGTTTTCCTCATTATTTAGGGGGTTTGATACTGTTGTTTGCTCTAATATCTTTTGCATTGAAACGATTGCTCCAAGGAAAATGATTGTAATGTGTGATTTTGGTTTGACCTAGGAATAAATTACAAATGAGTTTAATATGGCTTCCAAATTTGGTCAATACATAAATGTCATTATTTAATATGAACAATGTCAAATAGGCTTAATTATCTCTATTGAACAGCTATTTTCACCTTTTAGTGCCTTTTTTAATTCAGCGATGGTTGGCTGATGGAGTTTCAGTTGGTTAACACCCATGAAATCCGCAAGGAAATGCACATCACCACTTTGAATGAGGGGATAGCCTTTGTTTTGAGGATAATCCTTCAAGAATTTTGTGGGGGTGGTGTGTCTTGAAATCTCCAACGCATCAACCTTCAGTTCAGGAGGGATAAAACCAAGGCGATAGAGGAGTCCGAAGGCCTGACGATTAACATGAGCGGGGATAAACAATCCCTCCAAATCATGCACAGCGTGTTCAACCTCTTCAATGCTCAGTTGTGTGGAATTAATCAACAATTGTTTTTTTCGTCGGATGAACTTACCTGTATGGTCGACGATAAATTGTTCCCCGAAGAACTCAATATTATTGGGAACATCAGGCAAAGTATGATTGACCAAGATTTGAAGTTCAGCAAGCAGGTCCAATGTGTCAAATAGGCACAGCACATGGACTTCCTCTTTGGTTTGTAATTCCATACCCGGTAATACGGTCAAATTCTTACCATATCCTCGGTAATGTGCTCTGTTAGTAATTTCCCATTGACCAATTGAATAAGCTCAGATAATTTCATATTGCCCTTCTTTTATACGGAAGTAATTCGTAAATTTTAACTTTAATTCAGCTATATCTTAACCATTAAATGAGGAATCCTTTAAGTGGGGGTAAAATGGTAGATGTCATTTGTTTATAATATCATGATACTGAGGTTAGTATGACGGAGATAATTCGCAGCGTAAAAGGTATGCGAGATTTCTATCCAGAAGGAATGGCTGTCCGCCGCTGGATGTTTGACGCCATCAGGGAGGTCTCAACACAATTTGGCTATCAGGAGTTTGATGGACCCTGCCTGGAATTCATTGACTTGTATGCTGCTAAATCAGGAGAGGAATTGGTTAAAGAGCAGGCTTTTGTGTTTTCCTCCCCAGGGGACGACTTACTGACTCTTCGCCCAGAATTAACGCCTACCCTGGCTCGTATGGTAGCTCAAAAACAGTATGAAATTCCAATGCCTTTGCGCTGGTGGTCCATTGGGCCATTTTGGCGTTATGAGAAACCTCAACGAGGACGAACTCGCGAGTTCTATCAATGGAATATAGACTTGATTGGCACAGAAGCTGTCGTTGCAGATGCAGAGATCGTAGCTGTTGCTACAACTTTTTTCAAGAAGGTTGGCCTATCCCCAGACCAGGTTTGTATTTATATCAACAGCCGTCGTTTGATGGATCAGGCGTTTTCTACGCTTAATATTTCAGAATCATTAAGTGGGAAGGTTTTCAGACTTGTAGATAAATTAGACAAGCTTTCAAAAGAAGACTGGCATTCCTACGCCCTGGATTCGGGATTGACAGAAACGCAGGTGAATGGCTTACTTGACCTGCTCAATAACCAGGATCTTTGGCAAGAATCTCAGGAGCTTGTAGAATTTTTCGAGCTGATCAGGGTTTACGGCATCGAAGACTATGTGTCTTATAATCCGAAGGTGATCCGGGGGCTGGATTATTACACCGGGATCGTTTTTGAAGCATATGAACTGGGTGGAAAATCACGGGCGATATTAGGGGGTGGACGCTATGATAGCCTTGTGGCAGATGTTGGTGGGAGACCACTTACCGGTGTGGGTTTTGCGATGGGTGATGTGGTGATAGAGCTAATCCTGCGGGAAAGAGGTGTCATTCCACGGGAACTCGGTGAAAGACCACAGGTGATTGTGACCGTTTTCAATGAAGAAATGATAGTGGAGACTCTCAGAGTTACCAACGAAATTCGTAAGGGGGGATTCCGTGCTGTGTTTTACCCGGATGCAGACAAACTTGGCAAACAATTTAAATTCGCAGATCGATTGGAAATTCCTGTGGCTGTGATCCTTGGCCCGGATGAACTCAGCAATGAGCAGGTGGCTGTCAAGAACCTGAAGACGCGGGAACAGGCGACGGTGGATCGTGGAGACCTGTTGAATCAGATTAAGGATTTCTTGCAAACGTAATCTCGATGTGATAAAATCAGTTTCAACTTATGGTGCCTGTAGCTCAATGGTGGAGCGCGTCACTGTGGATGACGAGGTTGTGGGTTCGACCCCCATCAGGCACCC
>JAYELT010000044.1:0-4231 GCA_034717715.1 Chloroflexota bacterium
AGTCATGCTTTTAGCAAAATCCTCACATAAAGGCATTGTTCGCAATTTGCAATATTGCCGTGGTTTCTTTGACTGAGAAAAATCAACAATGACAAGACTAATCATTAAAATTCACACCTTATCTCATCCACAGTTGAAAGCCTTAATATATTATTTAAAGGGCATAATTTTTTCATGACGCTCCCAAATTTTCTAACCATTGGTGCAGCTAAATCAGGCACTACGGCAATTTACACCTATATCAAACAGCACCCTGATATCTTTATGTCCACGCCTAAAGAGTTACGTTTTTTTTCATATTCCGGTCCCTACCCCAAAAATTTATCTGAGGATTACATTCATAGAGGGGTAACGACACTGGAAGAATATCAGCAGTATTTCAAGGATGTTGGAACTGAGAAAATCATTGGGGAAGCTTCTCCCATGTACCTCTATAGGCCTGGCACTGCTGAGAAGATCAAAAAGGTCATCCCAAATGTAAAAATGCTTGCAATCCTTAGAAATCCTATCAATCGTGCATTTTCTTCTTATATGCATGCAATAAGGGATTGGAGAGAATCAGCTGATTCCTTTAAATCAGCCCTGGATAAGGAACAGGATCGTATCGATGCGGGATGGGGTATGTTGTGGCATTATAAAAATGCAGGCTTTTATTATCAACAGCTCAAACGCTATTATCAAATTTTCAATTCTGACCAGATCAAGGTCGTTCTCTATGACGATTTAGTTTTAGACTCTCAAGCACTTATCAAAGATGTTTTCACATTCCTTGATATAGATCAATCTTTTGAACCAGACACCAGTTCGCACCCGAATATTTCTGGATTTCCAAAAAGCAATAAATTTCATGAATTTATGAGAAAGTTGTTCATGCAGGATAATCCAATAAAAAGGATCAGCCGTGTGCTATTTCCTAAATCATTTCGACGACAAGTGATGGAGAAGATGCGCGAACCAAATTTAGAGAAACGGAAAATGCCGCAAGAGGTTAGAAATGAACTTATTGATGTTTTTCATGATGACATCATTAATTTAGAGAAACTCATCCAACAAGATTTATCATTATGGTTAAAATAAGTTAAGCATATTTTCATAACACACTCTTGAGAATGCTATTTATACAAAGGGAAAACATGAATACAAAACAAACAATTCTTTGTCTACTGATCGGTCTGGTCTTTCTGGTTAGTTGTGGAAGTAATGAGCCTATCCAAGATCCACCCTCATCCGAACCTGCAGCATATCCAGTTCAGGAAGGAGAGAGCAGTTATCCGGTAGCACAAACAACCACCGAAGAGGAAACAGGCTACCCAATTAACGAAGCTGAAACGTCCTATATACAGGGCCCTGAGTTTAAGATCGATGAGCCTGTTACAGAAGGGGATATGATTGTTACTGGAATCGGTCCTGCGAATGTGCCGATCAGATTAGTGGATGTTTCTGAGGTTGGCCTAATTTTAAGTGAGACATTGATCGAGCCAGATGGCGTTTTCGAGTTCAGCCTTGAAGAACCACTGGTATCCAGTCACTCCATTGGCCTCCAGCTTGGAGACATTAAAGATACAGAATTTAACGAAAGTGATTTCTTATATAGCGATTCATATTATGAAAGGCCACTAATTGGCGTCCTGTTTGATTTAGTTGTTGTGGAATAATCAAACTTCATACAACAGACATTCATTCAGTAAGCCAGGCCTCGTCACGCATCTAAAATCTTTTAACCCAGCGACAGTTCTTGTAAGGGGAATCCTGGCAGTAACGCACCACCATGCTGTGATTTGGGGGAGATCATATAAAATATTTGGTGCATGCTCGGTTACACCACGTAATGGTAGGAAATAAAATTTCTTTTGTCATTTCCTAAGCATAAACAGTGAGTTGCTTTGTGGTCATTTAATTCTGGGGGAATATTGCCGTCAGGTCATACATTTTCAGATATTTCTTTGGCATTTTCCGTCTTTAGTGCTATAATGCCAACGTTACCAATTGAATAGCCCCATGCGGCACTCTTATCCAGAGAGGTGGAGGGACCGGCCCGTTGATACCTCGGCAACCAAAAACTAACCATTTTATGGTGCCAACTCCGGCAGAGCGATGATTTCTGGAAGATGGGAGGGATGCCTACTTATGCACGCCCCTCTTGCACGAGCCAGAAGGGGCGAAAATCTTTAAATGAGACATGGAGGTTCTCACAATGACATTAACTTTTATGAGTTTGCCTAAATACCTGTTCACTTCAGAATCGGTTACTGAAGGCCACCCCGATAAGATATGCGATGCTGTCAGTGATGCTGTCCTGGATGCACTTTTCGCACAGGATCCATACTCCCGGGTTGCCTGCGAGTGTGCTACCAAAACCGGCTTCATTATGGCCTTAGGTGAGATCACAACCAGGGGGTTTGTTGATTTTGATAAACTCGTTCGTAAGGTTGTGACCGGGATTGGCTATGACAGCAGCGAGAAGGGTTTCGACGGTAATACCTGCGGTGTGATGGTCGCCCTGGCTAACCAATCACCCGATATCGCACTGGGTGTGGATAAAGCCAAGGAAGCGAAAGAAGGCATCATGAGCGAGGAAGATGAAATCGAAGCCATCGGTGCTGGTGACCAGGGAATGATGTTCGGGTACGCCTGTACTGAAACCGATGTATTGATGCCGATGCCGATCTACTACGCACACAAGCTGACACGCCGTCTGGCAGAAGCCCGTCGAGCCAACGACCTGGATTTCCTCCGCCCTGATGGTAAAAGCCAGGTGACCGTGGAATACGAATATGGCAAGCCGAAACGGATCCATACTGTTCTGATCAGCACCCAGCACAACCCTGATGTCACCCATGACCAGATCAGAGAGGGTGTCATCGAGGAGATCATTAAACCTGTCCTCCCCAAAGAACTGGTCGATGATCAGTTGATCGTATATGTCAATCCTACAGGTCGATTCGTTGTTGGAGGTCCATTAGGGGATGCCGGTGTGACAGGTCGAAAAATTATCGTGGATACTTACGGTGGTATGGGACGCCATGGCGGCGGCTGCTTCAGCGGGAAAGACCCAACAAAGGTGGATCGTTCCGGCGCATATGCTGCCCGTTGGGTTGCCAAGAACGTGGTTGCCGCTGGGTTAGCAGATCGCTGTGAAGTTCAGGTGGCATACGCTATTGGCATCGCGCGACCGCTTTCAGTCAACGTGGAAACATTTGGGACAGGTAAGGTTGACGACTCGCGCATTGCAGAGTTGATCGACACCCACTTTGACTTACGTCCCGGCGCGATCATCCGTGATCTTGACCTGCGCCGCCCAATCTACCAGCAAGTTGCCTCATACGGACACTTTGGCCGCGATGACCTGGACCTGACCTGGGAAAAGACCAATAAGGCAGACCTGTTAAGGGACGCAGCCGGTCTGTAATTTGAATTGATAGATTAAAACAATCGTGGAGCCATCGCAATAAATGGCTCCACAACTTAATGACTTTTTGATTCTAATAAACTTTGTGTGATTTGCGCCAAATATTGATCCACATCGAAAATTATTTTAATAGCTGTGCCTGGTATTTCCTCGCAAAAAGTGCCGGGCCACCACCGGTATGCCAGAACAGGACCGTTTCTGTGGGATCGAAAAAACCCTTCCAGATCAGGTCAATCATCCCTGCCGCTGCCCGCCCTGTATAGACGGGGTCAAGCAGAAGTGCTTCCCGTTCTGCAAACAATTGGATCGCTTCAATCTCCGGTTTACCCATCACCCCGTATCCACCGCCTGTGTAGGCGTCATTCACCAGGACCTCATCTGCTGAGAAGTGCCAATCTTTCTCGATGAGGGCGGCTGTGTTTGTCGCCAACGCCGCTACCCTGCCAGTGAGGACGTCTGCAGGCTCATCTACACTGATACCCAGGATTTTCCCTCCAAAACCGCTCATGCGTGCACCTACCAGCATGCCTGCCTGGGTTCCCCCGGAGGAACTCGGGAAGACGATCCAATCTGGATCCACAGCTTGTTCAGCTAATTCAAACATCGCATTGACATAACCCAAAGCACCAGTAGGATTGGAGCCGCCATAGGGAATCAGATAGGGCTTTCGGCCGTCCGATTGTGCCTTTTGAAACACCTCCTCCAGCTTATCTTCAATTTGCGCACGTGAGGTATAGATGATCTCCGCGCCTAAAAGGTAATGCAGGAAATGATTACCGTCAGGGGTCTCAGGCGGATCGCCAAAAAGGACCAAAATGCAGC
>JAYELT010000045.1:0-9893 GCA_034717715.1 Chloroflexota bacterium
AGAGGTAGATAATGAAATTCCCATCCCAGAATCAAAAGAGGATTTAGACCAAACCCGATATATTGACCATATCTAAATTCTGTATTCATTCAAATGAATTTGTAGCTCCTTGAAATGCTCCTGCGGGTTGTTTTATTGTATCTAAACAACCCGTGTGGTAGAATCCGTTTGTAGTGAAAAGTTGGAGGTTTTATGGAACAAAAAGTTGCAACATTCAAAGTTAAAAAAGGGCTGGCTCAGATGCTAAAAGGTGGTGTGATCATGGATGTGGTCACAGTCGAACATGCCAGGATTGCAGCAGATGCTGGTGCCGTTGCTGTCATGGCCTTGGAGCGAATTCCAGCAGATATTCGAGCACATGGTGGTGTCGCCCGAATGAGCGACCCCGAGCTAATACTGCAGATCATGGACGCTGTATCCATCCCTGTGATGGCAAAATGCCGTATAGGACACTTTGTTGAAGCTCAGATCCTGGAGTCCCTGGGTGTGGATTATATTGACGAGTCTGAAGTTTTGACTCCTGCTGATGAGGAACATCACATCAACAAGCATGATTTCAAGATCCCATTTGTTTGCGGCTGCCGCAACCTGGGTGAAGCTCTACGTCGAATTGGTGAAGGCGCGGCCATGATCCGCACAAAAGGTGAAGCTGGCACGGGTGATGTTGTGGAAGCTGTTCGGCATGCTCGTACCGTTTTTGGTGAGATTCGAAAGCTGCAAAATATGCCCGAGGAAGAGCTGATGTCTTTTGCAAAGCAGATTGGCGCACCATTTGAGCTTGTCAAGGAAACACGAGAATTGGGACGGCTTCCAGTTGTGAACTTCGCCGCAGGTGGAATTGCCACCCCAGCAGATGCGGGTCTGATGATGCAGTTGGGTGTCGATGGCGTCTTTGTAGGTTCCGGTATTTTTAAATCGGGAAACCCTGTCAAACGCGCCAACGCTATTGTCAAAGCCACGACCCATTACAACAATCCTGAGATATTAGCTGAGGTCAGCCGAAATCTGGGTGAAGCAATGGTTGGTCGCCAAGTTACCGATATCCCAGAGGCGGAGTTGATCGCCACACGCGGCTGGTAAGATGTGTTATGTGAGGTAATTGCCTGTGAAAATTGGCATACTTGCCTTGCAAGGCGATTTCTTTGAGCATTACAAGGTACTTCAATCCATTGGTGTCATGCCTCATTTGGTCAAGCTGCCTGGTGACCTCACCGGCCTGAGTGGTTTGATCATTCCGGGTGGCGAGTCGACCACGATAGGAAAATTAGCAACCGAGTTTGATTTGATGGCATCTTTGCGGCAATTTGGGCGGGAACACGCCATCTGGGGCACCTGTGCCGGTGCTATTTTCCTCTCAAAAGATGCCCAGGTTGACCAACCTCTTCTCAACTTAATGGATATTCAAGTGAAACGGAACGCTTTTGGGCGTCAAGTTGATAGTTTTGAGATAGACTTACCGATAACCTTTTTTAAGGGTGGGAAGGAAAATCCTTTTCATGCTGTCTTTATCCGTGCCCCAATTATCAAATCTGTCTATGGAAATGCAAAGGCATTATTGAAGTTGCCGGATGGGCGCATTGTTGCTGCTCGTCAGGGAAAACTTCTGGCAACATCTTTCCATCCAGAATTGACCGATGATCCTCGCATTCACAAATATTTTGTGGAGATAGCCACATCATAAAAATTCAACCGATCCGCTGGTACGACTGGCCGTTCATTTTCCGTCATCGCCGCCAAATAATAAGCCTGGACAATATCCTTGCTTTGACTTGTGGTGCTCCTCTTTCTCTGATCAACCTGTTATCATCAATTCGACCTACCGATAATGTTTTTACCGGGGTATATCATCCTGAAGGAGAAACCGAACGGTTGATTGGGCAGGTTTATCAATCTCCTAACATGAGTAGCGCGTATCTAAGCTACGTATTAAGGTCTGAGAACACAGATCCTCGCAATATGATCTTTTTCCTTGAGGGTGTGATCGAGCATATAGGACAATGGGGGGTAAAACAAGTGGTTGCAGATTTGGATATTGCTTCTGATGGTTTTGAGTATTTTCGTCAGGCAGGATTTTCTGTTATCGCAAAGCAGAGGGTGTACCACTGCCAAGCCTCGGATCGAAGGAAACCAGTCTTGGAGAGAGGGTGGCAAATCTGGACCAGTGATGATATTCCAGCAATACAGCGCTTATACCAAACTTTAGTCCCGCCCTTGATACAGCCTGTTGAACCCCTTACAAGACGTGAAATGTTGGGGTTGGTGTATTTCAATGAGCATGGCGCTTTGCAAGCATATGCGGATCTGGTTTATGGACCGGTTGGTGTATGGGTTTTACCTATGATCCATCCACGATCATCGGAAAACGTTTCTGATCTTCTGGCACAAATGCTCCTTGATCTCCCAGAACGCAGCAGCCGGCCGATCTTCGTTGCAGTCAGATCCTATCAACCCTGGGTGGAGCAGGCATTGGAAAATCTGAATGCCAACCCAGGGCCAGAACAGGTTTTGCTTGTGCGGTATTTGGCGCTTCAACAGCGGGTGGAACCCGAATTCACTTTTGCTTCAATAGAAAACAGCAAGCACGAACCTACGATCCCACTCGCACCCATAAAAAACCAGCAAAAGTGAACAACAAAGTCTTGTAAAGCAGGTTAAAAACCGATGTTAATTAAAATCGGATACAATTATTGATTACAAAAACAAAAGATTAGCAAGATAATGCTTGTACAAGAAAAAGTGAGTTGATAATTTATGCTTGGACATCAAAAAATCACCGATGATTTAGATCTCATGTTAGATGTTTTGCCGCCGCATATCTCAAAAGTCGTGCGTGAATTGAACGACAGCGATAACCTCTTAGAGATCATCATGGACCTGGGACGTTCGCCCAAAGCGCGTTTTGTTCAGCGTGAAGCTGTCTTGAGTGATAAAGAAGTCACGTATGAAGATATCAGCGCGGTTATAAAATCCATTAGTGAATTCGATGATGATAATCGGGCTGGGATTGAACGTACACTTCACAGGATATCAGCTATCCGGAATAGGCACCGGGATGTCGTTGGATTAACCTTTCGAATCGGAAGAGCGGTTTACGGCACAAGTGATATCATTCAGGACTTGATTGAATCGGGCTCCAGTATTCTGATTTTGGGTCGTCCAGGTGTTGGTAAGACGACCATTTTACGAGAGGCTGCGCGCATTTTGGCAGATAGCGCCAGGGTGATCATTGTGGACACCAGCAACGAGATCGGTGGGGATGGGGATGTGCCGCATCCTGCGATTGGTGCCGCCAGACGTATGCAGGTATCTCAGCCATCGTTACAGCATGAGGTTATGATTGAAGCGGTTGAAAATCACAATCCTGAGGTGATTGTGATTGATGAAATTGGTCGGGAACTGGAGGCGATGGCGGCGCGTACGATTGCTGAACGCGGTGTGCAGTTGATTGGTACAGCACATGGGAATAAGCTGGAAAACCTGCTGCTTAACCCGACGCTCTCTGACCTGGTAGGTGGAATTGAATCTGTTACGCTTTCCGACGATGAAGCACGCCGCCGCGGTACTCAGAAAACGGTGCTTGAACGTCGCGCTCCGCCCACATTCGACGTGCTGGTGGAAATTCAAGAACGCAATCGTATTGCCGTTCAACGAGATGTTTCTGCTGCTGTCGATGCGCTTTTACGTGGTAATCCCCTTTCGCCTGAGATCCGATATCGTGATGATGAGAACAAGATCCACATTCAGAAACCTGCTGCACCCAAACTGAAGACTGCGGCACAGTCACTGAACAGAAACACGCAGAGAGACACCACGCCCTTCATTCGTTCAGCTGGAAGCCAACGTCAGTCAGTAAATGACCGGCAGATGGAGGCTTTGGAACAAACACTGGGAGTAGCTCAGGTGGAACAGCAAGCCCTCAAACCAGTTGACATTTACCCCTACGGAGTCGCCCGAAACCGGCTTTTACAGGCCGCTAACCAGTTAAAGGTACCGGCCAAGATTGTACGAAGCTTGAGGGAGGCAGATGCATTGTTGACCCTCCGTCGCTATTATCGGGAACGCCAACAGCCTATTATCGAAGCGGAACAGCGTGGTTTACCAATTTTTGTGCTGCGATCCAATACAAGCCAGCAAATGGAGCAGTTCCTGGTAGAATTATTCAACCTTTCCAGCGTCAAAGACAAATCGAAACAACAAAGTGCGGTGACAGACCGGACACACGCTGCAATCCAGGCAGTGCTCAATGGAGAGCGGTGGGTTGATTTAGCGCCAGCCTCTTCATCGATTAGACGCCAACAACATGAATTGGCTCGACAGGCGGATCTTGTCTCGCATTCGTATGGGGAAGAACCTAACAGACACGTGAGGATATTTAGAGACTGAAAATGTTCATTACACTGGAAGGACCTGAAGGCAGCGGTAAATCCTCTCAACTCCCTGCACTGGCAGAATATTTACGAAATGCCGGATACGAGGTGGTCGAGACACGTGAACCAGGTGGGACGGCTGTGGGTGATCAGATTCGCGAAGTTTTGATGAACTTGGAAAATGTTACAATCGTTCCGCGCACGGAGATCCTGCTGTTTTTAGCAGCGCGCGCTCAGCACGTTGAAGGATTGATCAAACCCGCTTTGAAGGCTGAAAAAATTGTTCTTTGCGATCGGTTTGGCGATTCTACCCTGGCTTACCAGGGATATGGACACCAAACAGATTTGGATACCTTGTGTTCCTTGCTGGATTTCTCAACCGGTGGGCTCAAGCCAGACCTGACCTTGCTTCTGGATGTGCCCGTTGTCGAGGGATTTGAAAGAAAGCGGGGCAACCAGGTTGAGTGGAATCGGCTGGATGCTTATGCTGAGGCATTTCATAAGCGAGTCAGGCAGGGCTACCTTGCTTTAGCCAAAGAGGAACCAGAGCGCTGGTTGATAATTGATGCCGCGCAGGAAAAAGAAAAAGTACAGGAAGCATTGCGAACCGCTGTGATCAACAGACTCGAAGAGCATCCTTCCTTGTAAACGGAATAATGGTCATATGGCTGACCATCATCGAATAAAGAAGAAAGGTTACTTGTGTTGAAGAGAAGAATTGTTGTTTTGTTAGTACTTGTGTTATTGATTTCGGCCTGTACGCCGAAGACGGCTGAAACTGATGAACCCACAGAAGTTGTGGTCACCGAAGAGGAAACAGAAGAACCGACTGAGGAAGGGATAACTGGAGAACGCATGCCATGTGCGACGGTGTATGATTATGAAGTGAGCCAGGAGACAGCGCAGTACCAGGCAGTTGTGGATCAACAACCACCAGTTTCCGATGAAGACTGGATCTATGGCGATCCGGATGCACCAATCACCTTTGTGGAATACGAAGATTTCCAGTGCCCGGCCTGTCCCAGTTTTTCGCTTGGGGTCAAAGAATTAATTAATCAATACCCATCATCCATCCGGGTTGTTTTTAGACATTTACCTCTCCCATCCATCCATGATAAGGCATACATTTCCTCTATGGCTGCTGAGGCAGCGGGTGCCCAGGGAAAATTCTGGGAGATGCACGATATTCTGTACACATTGCAAAGTCAGTGGACACAGCTTCCAGAGGCAGATTTCGTTGATTGGGTCGTTAACCAAGCACAGGCTCTCGGTCTTGATATCGATCGGTTTGGAAAAGACCTGTATGACGAAGAGGTCCGGGCTGATTTGGAACAAACCAATGTTGAACAATTATCCATGGGCATGAATTATACGCCCTTCGTTGTATTGAATGGCCGGATCTATCGTGAAGGCAACCCGAGTATTTCCAGTTTGATTGGCATTTATGAATATGATGGCTATCAAGAATGCCCACCATGGGTGATCGAAGACGGTAAGTCATACGTGGTCAAATTCGATACCAGCGTTGGCGAGATTGAGGTTGACCTTTTTGCCGATCAAGCGCCTTTGGCAGTCAATTCCTTTGTTTTCTTGGCGCAGGAGGGTTGGTATGACGAGGTGTATTTCCACAGGGTTATGGAAGACTTCGTAGCCCAGGCTGGCGATCCTTCAGGAACAGGATTCGCAGGTCCAGGATATACATTTGCCAACGAAACCGATAATGACCTGACATTCGACCGAGCTGGAATCCTGGGGATGGCCAATTCTGGTGTCAATATGAACGGGAGTCAACTTTTCATAACACTCGGACCATCGACAGACTTGGACGGCGGCTATACCATTTTTGGCGAGGTTAGAGAGGACAGCCTGGCTGTTTTGGATGATATTGCCCTGAGGGATCCATCAACAGCAATCGGCTTTGAGGATGCCACACAAATTCTTGGGATCGAAATCATCGAAGAATAATTTACACGGAAGCCATCCTGATGGAGCCATTGGAAGTTCATCGAAAAGATTGGCGCAGCATGATCGCCATGGGTTTAAGTGCCCTTGGGACACTTTTTTTCCTTGTGAAAGCCATCACATTTTCTGCGTTACTGCTGATCAGCAATCTTAATTCCCAAATCAATACAGACGAGAACAGCTTATTCGGGTTGTTGATTTGGTATTCGCTCCTGTCAGGCGTATTGTTGATCCCGGTTTTCCTTTTCAGTTTATATGATTATCGAGAGAAACCCATCCCCACCTGGATGGATACCATTCGCCATGAAATAAAGAAACGATTATTGTGGTTAATCCTCTTATTGCCGGCGATCATTTTTATCGGATGGTTGGTTGCAGGGCAGCCGACCCTTTCCGTGTTCATACTTGGGTTGAATAATATCATGGTGGTTGGTATTCCCGTGTTATGGTTATGTACTGTTGCACAATCGCAGCTGAATGGTGGTTCGCGGGTGCGAAAGTGGCGCATTTTTGGTTTCAGTCTGACCGTTTTGCCATTCTTAGTGATTTTTATTGAAATTCTGGCTTTTCTTATATTGTTTGGTTTTGGGGGAATAATAATTGCATACCGCATGTCGGTCAATCCGCTACTGGAACATGAATTAATGTTCTTTATTGACCAGATATCATTGAACAGGGGGAACCTGGATAAGATATTCCAATTGCTTGAGCCATATATTATTCAACCCAGCGTGATCTTCTGGGTTTTTGCAATCTTTAGTGGGGTCATACCTCTGATTGAAGAGTTCATTAAACCGATCGCTTTATGGTCGCTGGCGGGTAGCGACATATCCCCTCAGGAAGGTTTTGTAGGAGGTTTATTGTGTGGCGCTGGATTTTCATTAATGGAGAATTTGCTCTACTTCAATATAGCTGTTACAGCTGAAGAATGGTTGTTTATGTCAATTGGTCGGATTGGTACAACTGCCTTACATATGTTAGCATCAGGTCTGATTGGGTGGGGCTTGGCCATAACCTGGCGTGAGGGGAAGTGGCTTCCCCTCATGGTGATGACCCTGGGTTCGATTTTCCTGCATGGGTTCTGGAATGCGTTGGCACTCTTATCAGGCATATTCCCGTTGTTTATTGGGACCCTTGAGGTGACACCCATACAGAAAATTATTTTCAACTTACCACTCGTCCTATTATTTTTCGTTTCCGTAATGGGTATCTTTCTGATCAATCACTATTTTCGTAAAGGGGAAAAAAGCCAGGCCTTAATTACTCATACCAATATTGAACAAGAAGGTGTTGCAGATGATGTCAGTTAATCAGAAACGATGGCGAAAGTTTGGGGTTAATGTTCAATGGAGATGCATTCAGTGAACAAACAACCGTTATTGATGCCCATCAGATTCCTGGTGCGGACATTAACGAAATTTCAGGTCATTGGTAAAGGTAACTTCCCTTCTCAAGGGGGGGTATTGCTGACAACCAATCACCTGAGTCGTTTGGATACACCCCTTCTAATGGCGATCCACGACCGCAGGGATATTGTGGCCATTGTTGCTAAGAAATACCAGAAAAAACCTTTCTTTCGATGGATATTAGAAAAAGTATGCACGATAATTTGGATGGATCGTGATAATATGGACTTCTTTGCTTTGAGGCAAGCTCTTGACCATCTACGTCACGGCGCTATTGTCGGGGTCGCGCCAGAGGGTACTCGCAGCCGGGAAACAGAGGGGCTGCTCGAGGGGAAACAAGGTGCAGCTTTAATCGCAGCGAGGGCTTCTGTGCCTATCATTCCTGTTGGCATTTATGGCTCGGAAAAGATCAATGAACAATTTTTAAGATTACGTCGCCCACCCGTTGTGGTACGTATTGGTGAATCCTATCGACTTCCTGAGATGGATCGAAATGATCGGCAAGCCTGGATATCGAAATATACAGATGAGATCATGTGCCGAATAGCTGTTCTGCTTCCGCCCACGTATCGTGGTTTTTACGCAGAACACCCTCGTTTAAAGGAACTATTGGTAGAAATATCAGATACAGCAGAATAAACTATTTTGCCTGGGTGGACGAATAAATTGGGGAAATTTTATCTTAAAATAATGAGGATTTGATTACTGTGGATAACAGGAGAGTGATTTTTTAGAGATCCTTTCCCTAATGACAAAATACCGGGTGGTATAATCCAATCGTGCTACAAGAACTGGGTTTAGGTGATATTGTTCGGCTTCGCAAGCCACATCCCTGCGGCGGATATGAATGGCGGGTTGTTCGCCTGGGTGCGGATATTGGTCTTGAGTGCCTCACCTGCAGTCATCGGATCATGTTGACCAGACGTGCTTTGAAGAACCGGTTAAAGATCATTGTCTCCAAAGGTCAGGAAATAGAGTAAGATGCTCCTGATATTGCATCGTTGACAATACAGCTGGTGCTTTATGTGTCGTGAGTCATCATTGAGATCTATCATCACTTTGCACTCAATGGGGTTACCGGGAAGTGATGTTATCCAATTAAACAATTGAAAAGTTCAGCATGTTGTGTTCCTGAAATCTTTCAAATTGCTGATTAGTCATAAATCTGATATCATACTAATGACACCTTATGCCTATATTAGATAACCGTTTGTTTGAGTTTTTCAGCTACAGCCCTGACCAAACCCGTCGTTTGGGAATTCACCTCGGTCGGTACCTGTCACCTGGCGATGTGGTTTGTTTGGAAGGAAATTTAGGCTCCGGGAAGACCACACTGGTTCAGGGTGTTGCCCAGGGATGGGGTGCTTTGGACCCGGTAACCAGCCCAACATATGTGATCGTTAATGAATACCGGCGTGCGGATGCACAGCGTATGTATCATCTGGATGCTTATCGGTTGAGAAATGAATGGGACGCAGAAATTCTGGATTTTGACCGCATGTTATCTCAAGGTCCGATCGTCATTGAGTGGCCTGAACGCATCCAGGAAAGCCTGCCAAAACATTACTTATGGGTTAAACTCACATTTACAGGCATGGAACACCGCGCAATGCTGCTGACACCAAGTGGTAAACGTTATGAAAACATTATTGAGAATATCCGAAGAAAACTATATGGAGAATTCTAGTGTTATTGGCAATTGATACTTCGACATCATGGATCAGTCTAGCGCTTTATGATGGGGTTTCGGTGCGCTATGAGTTGACATGGCAAAGCCAGCATCATCATACAGTTGAGCTGGCACCTGCCATTGAGCAGCTTTTTACTCGCACAGGAACGAGCAGACAGGACCTGACGGGGCTGGCTGTTGCGATTGGACCGGGTTCTTTTACAAGTTTACGGATTGGAGTGGCAGTTATTAAGGGGTTTTCACTCGCACTAAAACTTCCTATCGTTGGTATCGCTTCGCTGGATGTGGTTACCGCAGCACAGCCGCTGGATGACAGACCGTTGATTGCTGTTTTGCATGCTGGTCGAACTCGCCTTGCTTATGCCACTTATAAAGTAGAGGATGGCTCATGGCTGCGAGAAAGCGATCCATCGGTTATCGATCCAAAAGACCTCGTAAAGACGATAAAAAAGCCTACCCTAATTTGTG
>JAYELT010000045.1:9993-15771 GCA_034717715.1 Chloroflexota bacterium
GGTCGAACTCGCCTTGCTTATGCCACTTATAAAGTAGAGGATGGCTCATGGCTGCGAGAAAGCGATCCATCGGTTATCGATCCAAAAGACCTCGTAAAGACGATAAAAAAGCCTACCCTAATTTGTGGAGAACTCTCAGAAGATGCCCGTTCAATCATTGGCCGTCGCTGGAAAAATGCGAGCATTGTTTCCCCAGCGAAAGGTTTACGTAGGGCTGGATTCCTGGCAGAATTGGGATGGGAGCGCTTGATTAAAGGCCTGACTGATGACCCGGTGACCTTGGCACCAATTTACCTGAGCACATCGAATTCTATACCAGCCTAAAATGACAATCGATCCAGGACTATCGCAGCTCAATCTGCGACCGATGACCATGTCTGATTTGGATGAGGTCCTGGAAATTGAATCTGCGTCCTTTCCCACTCCATGGCCAAGAGATGCGTTTCTTCACGAAATTAAGCACGCCCATCAAAACATTTGTTGGGTAGCGGAATATGCTCCTGAGAAAGCATCAGCGATTGTTGTTGGCTATATTGTGATTTGGTTGATCAGGGGAACAGCACACATTGCCAATTTGTCGGTTAAACTTGGTTTTCGTAAACGAGGGATTGGTCAGTACATCCTCGCAAACGCATTGCTGACGTGTGTTGATGCTGATGTGCAGGGGATGATGCTTGAGGTTCGTGCAAGCAACGTGATCGCTCAAAAACTCTATCAGAAAATCGGATTTGAAGTGATAGAGAAACAAGCTGATTATTACAAGGATACTCATGAAGATGCTCTTGTGATGATGCTCTCTCCATTGAACAGAAAAAACCTTGCCGACTTGGCAAATTACGGATAACATTATTATCTATTTGTTATCATCGACTGGAGGTATATTTTGAAGCCAGAGGAAGTCCTGAAGGAGATTGCGGAACAAACCGGAACGTGTACCCGCTGCAAACTGCATTTTTCTCGTAAAAATGCGGTTCCTGGCGCTGGTGATCCTAACACATCAATCATGTTTATTGGGGAAGGGCCAGGCTTTCATGAAAATGAACAGGGTTTGCCTTTTGTAGGCGCAGCCGGGAGGTTTTTGGATGAACTTCTGGATCAAGCGGGATTGTCACGGGAGAAGGTTTTCATTACAAACGTCGTCAAATGCCGGCCGCCTGGAAATCGAGACCCACATATTGAGGAATTAGAAGCTTGTAAGACCTATTTGGAACGTCAAATTGCCGCGATTAACCCGGATGTAATTGTCACTTTGGGAAGAATTTCAATGAGCTATTTTATTTCGAATGGGAAAATAAGCAGTATCCACGGCAAACATTATTGGTCCAATGGGCGTATGGTTGTCCCAATGTATCACCCAGCTGCAGCTCTCCATCAGCCTTCACTTCGTAGTGTGGTGAAAGAAGACTTCGCAAAATTACCAGGGATGATCGCAAAAGCACAAAAAACACGTCAGGAGAATCCAAACTTGATTTCCAAGAACCAGACAGACCCTGATGAAGAAAAGCCAGACGATCATATCACAGAACAGCTCAGTCTTTTCTAGGCGTTATGACAACGCATATTCGGGAAGAACATGATATTATTGCTATTTGAAATTTCATATAAATAAGGAAGAAGATGGAAAACATTAAGGAAAAACTACTTCAAAAATTTGAGGATCGAACAGCACACATTGGCGTGGTTGGCATTGGTTATGTTGGTTTACCTCTGGCAGTCGTTTTCGCAGAAGCAGGATTTACCGTCATCGGTGTAGATCCAATCAAAGAAAAAGTCGATGCCATCAACCGGGGAGAGAGCTACATTCTTGATGTGGATTCAGCGCGTGTCAAGGCGTTGGTTGCTGAGGGAAAACTTTCGGCAAGTACAGATTATCAAAACCTGGAAAAAGTGGACGCAGTCTCGATTTGTGTGCCAACGCCATTAAGAAAAACAGGTGATCCGGATCTTTCTTTCATTGTCTCTGCGAGCTCTTCTCTGGCTCCCTATTTACATAGGGGAATGGTGATCGTGCTGGAATCAAGCACCTACCCGGGAACAACACGCGAGATGGTCCTCACTGAGATGGAATCTGTCAGCAGTCTTTCCGTTTGCGAGGATTTCTTCCTGGCTTTTTCCCCGGAACGGGTGGATCCCGGGCGTGAAGACTGGACCACAATTAACACCCCGAAAGTCATAGGTGGTATCACGGAGGATTGCGGTGAGGTCGCTGCAGCCTGGTATGGACAGGCTTTGGACACCATTGTGCCGGTTTCCTCCTGTGAGGTTGCTGAAATGACAAAACTACTTGAGAATACTTTTCGAATGATCAATATCGGATTGGTCAATGAACTGGCGATCATATGTGACCGATTGAAAGTCGATGTTTGGGAAGTGATTGAGGCCGCCGCTACCAAGCCCTTTGGTTTCATGAAGTTCACGCCTGGTCCTGGATTAGGCGGACATTGCATCCCCATAGATCCACTTTACCTTTCATGGAAGTTGCGGTCATTGAATTACAATGCTCGTTTCATTGAGCTGGCAACTGAGATCAACACGAATATGCCTCGATATACGGTTGGGAAGATCCAGGATGCTTTGAACAAACAAATGAAATCTGTTAATGGCAGTCGTGTGTTGATCCTGGGCGTTGCTTATAAACCTGATATTGACGATTTACGTGAATCACCAGCGCTGGATGTGATCCATTTGTTACAGGAAAAAGGCGCAGATGTGGTGTATCATGATCCCTATATCCAGCAGTTTAATCACGAGAACCTTCGAATGGAAGCTGTTGAAGATCTGATGACTGAGGTTAAGCGAGCTGATTGTGTGGCTATCATAACCAACCACAGCGAATATGATTATCCAGCCATTCTTGAAAGTGCTGTTATGGTGATGGATACCCGCAATGCTTTGGGAAAACTTGGCAAGGATCACCCAAAAGTAGTCAGACTTTAATGGCTGTTTATCCGCTAACGGGTTTTGCGGACCGCATCAAATCCCGTTTGGCTGTATTACCCACGGTTACCAAGTTATTTTCCGTTTTTAAAGGCAATAAAGGGAAGAAATTAAAGGTGGCGAATCTGTATTTCCATCCTGCTGATGTTTGGGTAAATTGCCCTGAGATTTCCCCTGCGGAGAAGGCCATGAGTTGGGAAGCATGGGTTAGCCTGGACGCGAAGAATGACAGACAAATTTACTGGCATAATAAGGAGCGCGAGTGGGCAAGCCAGATCGAAACCCTGTAAAGCTGTTCTTCTCAGACCTGAGAACCTGGGGGAAAGATGTTGTACTAAAAAAGGTCATCGGAAATTCTGCTTATTTATTCGGCAGCCAGGTGATAAGTGCCATACTGAGCATTCTCACTGCGAATCTGCTGGGGGTGGCCAGTTTTGGCGAGTTGGGAGTTGTGATCGGTTTTGTAACCAACATTAACCGACTGCTCTCATTTCGGATGAGGGATTTTGTCGTCCGGTATATGGGCGGCTTCTTAGCACAGGATAAGCACAAAGAGGCAGCAGCTGTTGTTAAGGTCTCTGCGCTGGTTGAATTTGCGACAGCCGTGTTGGCTTACCTGGTATTAGTGATAATATCAGGTTGGGGAGCTTCCGCTTTTGTAAAAGACCCTACCACACGTCCTCTTTTCATAATTTACGGCATCACGATTCTTGCTAATGTCATGGCTGAGACTGCTACTGGCGCTTTGCAGGTTACGGGGCACTTCAGATCGCAAGCGTTATTGAATCTTTTTCAAAGCCTTGTGACAGCGGGGCTTTTTGGTGCGGTTGCTTTCCGACAGGGCGGCATTTTTGATGTGATGCTTGTTTACCTGGCAGGGAAAATCATCCTGGGTATCGGAGCAGTATTATTAGCTTTATATTGGCTTCCAAAAAGCCTGGGCAAACACTGGTGGCGTACACCGTTGGGTGGGAATTTGCCAGACAAGAAGCCAATGATCCGTTTTGCGTTGAACTCTAATTTCAGCAGTATTGTCACAATCCTCGCGAGGGACAGCGAGGTGTTGTGGGTCAGTTACTTCTTTGACACAACGGTAGCCGGTTATTTCAAGGTGGCGCTGGCAGTGATCAATCTGATGGTTATGCCCATCACTCCCTTCATCAGCACGACATTCCCTGAAATAACACGGCATATTGCTAAAAAACAGTGGGGGAATTTGAAAGCATTATTGACGCGAGTCACAACCATCTCAGGTGTCTGGACAGGGGCGGTTATTGCTGGTTTGATGCTGTTAGGCCGCCAACTGCTCTTCTCTCCATGGACTCTGTTTGGCCAAACGATTTATATCTATGAATCCGGCTATGGTCCAGCGTATACCGTCCTGCTGATCTTATTGATCGGATATGGTGTGGCGAACATTTTCTTCTGGGATCGCTCTTTATTGCTCTCTTTTGGAAAAGCAGGACTGCCCTTACGGGTGAGTTTCTTTGCCATGCTTGGAAAAGTCGTTTTAGCATTCCTGCTTGTGCCGCTCCTGGGATACCTGGCAGAGGCAGCCCTTTTCAGTGCTTATTTTGTGGTTTCAGTGGGTGTTCTTGTGTTTCAGGGGCTGGCTGAAATCAGGGCCCGATCCCAACTTAATCAGCATAGTGTGTGAATAATTTCTTAGAACAAATCGTTTCCTATTACAAGTTCTCGGTCTATACTTGTTTTTTGTCGGCGTAATCGACGCTATGGAATGATGTTAAAATTAGGATAATATTCGTCATAAACGAGAAGGAAAGCCGATGGTCAAACAGGATGTTTCATCACCGATGGCAAGGATCAAAGAGATGCTGCAGCCCTGGCAGGCTGCCCTGGCGGACCCCCCAAAGGCACAGGAATCTGTCCTGGAAAGATTGCTGGGTATCTATGCCCAAACCGGATATGGTCAAAAATATGGTGCGGAAGATGTGGGCTCTACCGAAGACTACCGTGCCAAGTTTCCCATAGCAACCTATGACGATTATCAACCAGTGATCCGTCGGGTTATGGGTAGTGAGACCGATTTACTCCTAAATGAACCACCAGTTGGCTGGGCCATCACACGTGGAACAACCAAGGGGGAGAATAAATTCATTCCTATGACCCCCACGGACATCGAAATGCGGGTCTCAGCAGGTCGAGCAGTGATGATGTATGCTATGCAAACCCAATCGGCACAAGTTTTCAGTGGGGTCAATCTCAACCTAAACTTTCCATCAGTGGTTGGCACAATAAAAGCTGGCGACAGAGAGGTGACCTACGGGTACAGTTCAGGTATCTACACAAAGTTCGTCTCGCATAAGACCCCAGTGAGATCTGTGCCATCTCAAGAAGCGATTGACGCGATTGGCGGCAGCAAGGCTTGGTCTGCCTGGGAAAAACGTTTTGATTTGGCTTATGAACAGTGCCTGGATGAAAATGTGACCCTGGTGGGAGGCGTCGCACCCACAGCAATTCAGTTTGGTCGCTATGTGTACAAAACGCATCATTGCTACCCCAAGGATTGCTGGCAGGTTCTTGTGATGACCCTGGGAAGTACACCAGGGATCAACACCTATCGAGCTGGGACACTTAAGGCATTTTATGGTCGCCAGGTTATCATCCGAGAGATCTATGGTGCCACAGAAGGGATGTTCGGGCAGCAGGTGGATGAAAAACGAGCGTGGGTACCGAATTATGATTTGTTCTTTTTCGAGGTGGAGACATCGAAAGGCGTCAAGATGCTCCATGAATTGCAACCAGGAGAAACTGGCAGCCTGGTTGTCTCAACGCCTGTCTTAGCAAGATATAAAATTGGTGATCTGATCCGCGCTTATT